>NZ_VFVC01000003.1:0-221789 GCF_006441575.1 Mesorhizobium sp. B2-4-12 | reverse complement strand
TGAACATCAAGGTCGGATCGAGCGGCGGTCGGCCATTGTCGGCGCAGTAGAGCGGCGCTGTCAGATCGTGGATGAAGGAAAAGTCGATCGCGCGATCGATCTTGCGCAACAGGTGGTCAGCCGGAACCAGCTGATCCAACGTCACCATCTCGAGCGCGGTCTGTTCAGGGGCGGGTCGCTTCAACATGACCCAGTGAATCAAAAACCCCCGGCAAATGCCAGGGGTTTGTCAGCAGTCTGAGGCGCCGATCCGGCGCCTGTTTTCGTCCACGAAACCCAAACTGCCTAACGATTGATCGCTGTCGTCGTATCGGTGGCGGCCGCCGTGGCCGGCGGATTTGTCCGTGGCGGCCAGGAGAAATCATCGGCGCGCCCCGGCGAAGCCTCCGGCGCCTTGCCCTCGATCATCAGTCTTTCACCGGGGAGAGCCGGATCGGCTTTCGGCTGAGGAGCCGCGCCGAGCAGTTCGGTGCCGCCGTCGAACGCCGGGTCGCTGAGCAGCATCGGTGGCGTGCGGTCTATTACGATCGGCGCGGCCGCTGGGCCAGGTGCCTCGACGGGCGCGCCCGCCGGTGCGGCGGCAGGGGCGACGCCGCCGGGCGCGGCCAGGCCCAGGATCTTCATCAGCGGTTTTTCAGTATAGAAGGCGAGCTTGCGTTTGCCGGCCTTCGACACGTTGATGCCGTCATCGCCACGCAGCCGCACGGGCTGGCCGTTCATGTCGGGACCGCTGGTGACGAAGGCACCGTTCTCGTCGACGAACCCGTCCCAGACGTCGACGAATTCGCCGCCATGATTTTCGGCCGCCTTGCGGTAAATGTCGTTGAAGGCCAGCATGTCCGAGGTCATCTTCGGCAGCCGGAAAGCCGGCATGCCGACCCACAGGAAGGGCACCTTGGCAGTGGCGATGGCCGTGCCGAACGAATCGGTGCGGCGCTCGTATTCCTTGGTCCAGTTCTCCGACCGAGGCTGCTCGCGCACGTCCCCCACCTTCATCTGCTGGCGGTCGTTGGAGCCGAGCATGACGACAATGGCGGAAGGTTTTTCGGTCTCGATCAGCGATTTGATCTGTTCAGGCCAGTTGTAGAAATCCTCGCGCACGAAGCCGGATGAACCATTGCTGCGCGTAACGATCCTGACAGCGGCATTGTCGGTAAAGGCGGCGTCCAGGCCCTCGGCGAGGCCCGCCGCCATGAAGTCGCCGACCACCAGCACGGTGCGGGCGTCCGGCGCTTTTTCGACCACAGGGGTTTCAGGCTCCGTGGGCGGGCGAGGCGCGCGCGGTTTCTTGGCTTTGGGCTTTGGCCTTGCCTTCTCGATGTCCAGTGGTGGCTCGACCCATTCGCTGCGGCGCGGGAACAGCAGGTCGCGCAACGACCAGCCACGGTTTTGCTGCGGTTGCTCCTGTGCCAGGGCCGGCGTGCGGAAGGCGCCGGCGGCGCCGATCGTCAGCAGAACGATCGCCAGAATCAGGATCGGCGTGCGACGAACAAGGATCGCGATACGCGCAGCCGAAACCAATCACTCCTCCATCCCCTTGCGCCTGGTCCCGCAAACCGGAGCCGGTTTTGGGGCGTGGCGCAAGTTCAAAGTGCCATGGCGCCAGGTGCCAGCGCCAAAAAAACGCGGCGCCGCGGCCGGCTCTATTTCTGCCTGAGCCATTTGAGCACTTCCATGCTCGGATAGCCGTCCTGGGTCAAGCCGACCTTTGCCTGATAGGCCATGATGGCGGTCTTGGAACCGTCCCCGATCTTGCCGTCGAATTTGCCGTCGTAAAGCCCGTGCTGCGAAAGCCGCTTCTGCAACTCCTGTCTTTCCTCGAAGGTAAGCTTGGTGAAAGGCCGCTTCCAATCCTGGACCAGGCCGCTGCCACCGGCGATCTCGTCGGCCAGAAGGCCGACGGCGAGGGCATATTTGTCGGCGTTGTTGTAGGCCTTGATGACCGAAAAATTCCTGATCATCAGGAAGGCCGGCCCGCCACGGCCATCCGGCACCTTCAGTGTCGCCTTGTCCGTGAGGTTCCTGAACGGCTTGCCGCTGGCCCTGACGACGCCGAGCGTCTCCCACTGCGCCAGCGTTTTCGCTCCGCCGGGCAATTTGCCGGCCGGCAGCGTGACTTCGTAGCCCCAGGTCTTGCCGGCTTGCCAGCCGTTCTTCTTCAACAGATTGGCGGCGGTCGCCAGCGCATCGGGAATGGAATTCCAGATGTCGCGCTTGCCGTTGCCGTCCATGTCTACGGCATAGTGCTGGTAGCTGGTGGGGATGAACTGGGTCTGGCCCATGGCGCCGGCCCATGAGCCCATCAAATGGCTTTCATCGATGTCGCCGGTCTGCAGGATTTTCAGTGCCGCGATCAACTGCGTGCGGGCAAATTTCGACCGTTTCGGGTCGCCATAGCCCAAAGTCGCCAGCGAGCGGATGACATTGCGCATGATGTCGTCGCGCTTCAGGATCTCGCCATAGTTCGATTCCATCGACCATATCGCCAGGAGGACGTAGCGGTCGACACCAAACCTCGCCTCGATCCTGTCCAGCCACGGCTTCCACTTTTTCGCCATTGCCTGGCCGTTGGCCACCGACTGGTCATGCACGCGGTTGTCGAAATAGTCCCAGGCGGGTGCGGTGAATTCCGGCTGCGTGCGCGCCTTTTCCAGCACCACCGGATCGGGCTCGTTGATGCCCCGGAAAGCCTGGTCATAGATGGACCCGGAAACGCCGCCCGCCACAGCGGTGGCACGGAAACTGGCGACCCACTGCCGGAAACCGCCGTCGGCGAAGGCTGGCCCGGCGGGCATCAGCAGAGCAAGCGAGAGGCTGGCCGCCGTCGTGACGCTGGTGAAACGTTTTGCGGCATTGCGAACGGACATGTTTTCCTCCTTCTCTATCTCAGGAAAGACCATTCATCGCCGAACCGGGTTAGGAATTGGTTTACCATAGGCGTCGTCTGGAACGAAAAGACACCTGATGCTTTACCGGTGGAAGCTCCCCTCGGTTGTGCAGGTAATCCTCAATTCCGGCGTGAAAATGTCGACTGACGGGATTGCGGAGCCGGCCATCACATGGATAATTGAAAGCATGAAGAGAGTTCGCAAGGCAGTTTTCCCGGTCGCCGGCCTCGGTACGCGGTTTCTCCCAGCCACCAAGGCTGTTCCCAAGGAGATGCTGACCGTCGTCGACAGGCCGGTCATCCAGTATGTTGTCGATGAGGCCCGGGAAGCCGGCATCGAGCATTTCATCTTCGTGACCGGCCGCAACAAGGCGGTCATCGAGGATCATTTCGATATCCAGTTCGAGCTCTATGACACGCTGGCCCAGCGCGGCAAGGACGAGCAGCTTGCCCGCTTGCAGCGGCTGCAGCCGGCGCCTGGGCAAACCAGCTTCACCCGCCAGCAGGTGCCGCTCGGCCTTGGCCATGCGGTCTGGTGCGCGCGCGAACTGGTCGGCGACGAGCCGTTCGCGCTGTTGTTGCCCGACATGATCATGCAGTCGGAAAAGAGCTGCATGAAGTCGATGGTCGAACTCTACGAAGAAACCGGCAACAACATCATCGCCGTGCAGGAATGTGACCCGGCGGAGACCCACAAATACGGCATTGTCGGCCGCGGCGAGGATAAGCATCACGGCTTCCGCATCACCGAGATGGTGGAGAAGCCGAAGACCGGCACCGCGCCGTCCAACCTTTACATCAACGGCCGCTACATCCTGCAGCCGGAGATTTTCAAGATTCTCGAAGGCCAGGAAAAGGGCGCCGGCAACGAAATCCAGCTCACCGACGCGATGCTGAAGCTGGAGAAGCAGCAGTCCTTCTATGGCTATCACTATCAGGGCCGCACTTTCGACTGCGGCTCGCCGGAAGGTTTTGTGGAGGCCAATGTCGCTTTCGCGCTGTGGCGCAGCGACATGAACCATAGCATGGCCGGTGTCATCCGCACACTTCTGGACGAGATGAAGCCCTCGGAGCGGCGCGGCGCTGCTTTCTAGGTCGCGGGGCGAGTTTGGCCGACCGCAGGCCCCGCGCCTTCGTCATCCTTGGGTCTGCGCCGCGTCGCTTCGCTCCTTGCTACGCCCCAGGATGATGAATCTCAGACGTCCTCAGCGTTGCACTTTCACGCCGAGATAGATGCTGTTGGCGGTGTAGTCGCGGCCAGGCAGGTTGCTGGTCAGCTTTTCGGTTCTCACCCGGCTGGTGAGGCCGGCATAGCGGTTCAGCCACCAGGTCAGGCCGGCCTCGGCGCTCAGGATCCTGTCATGGCCGTCGATGCCGATATAGTCTCGCCAATCGAGGCCGAGTGCCGCATTGCCGGTAAGGTTGGCACGGATCTGCCGCTCGGCCGTCAGGCGGCCGGAGTAGAGGATATCGCCGCTTTCCCCAGCGGTGGTCGTGGTCTCGACGGTGGTCTTGCCGGTCAGGCCGATCGTGGTTCCGCGCTCTGGCGACCATTTGAGATCGGCGTTGACGGTCGCGCCTGAAATAGGCTCCAGGCTCTTGTCATCAAGCGCTTCCCTCAGCCACCCGGCCGAGAATTCACCCGATAGCTTCTCACCCATGTCGAGTTGCAAGCCGGCACGAGCGCCGAAGCGCGTCGAGGAGCGCTCGAAGCCTTCATTGTCGATGCGCTGATCATAGAGGCGACGGCCGAGCTCGACTTCCGTGAACGGGGTGAGGGCCGGGGAGATTTCGTAGCCGGTGCGCAGGGTCGCCGTGTAGAGCGTCGAGTCCTGATCCTTCTGCGACAGCGAGGTGCCGTCCGAAAGTTTCGCGTCGCCATAGAAGTCGTGCGAGACCGCGCCGGTCAACGTGTACTGCATCTTGCCGACGGCCTTCTCGATGCCGAGGCTGCCGTCGATCGTCTGCCGCAGCGGCTGGGTGCTGACGCCGGCAATGGCGTTGGGTGATGAGGCCGTTTCCGGCACGGCTTCGTAGCCGAGCTTGGCGATGGCGCGCAGTTCATTGTCGAGGTCCATGTTGAACTGGCCTTCGATGCGGCCTTGCCCATCGTGAACCGGGTAACCCGACACGGTCTCGCGGAACAGGCCGTAGCCGTCGACGGTGGCGGAGTTTTCGCGCCAGTCGGAAACCGCTGAAAAGCGCAGCGCCGTCTCCGACAGCAGCGCCGATGTGCCGGCACTGCTCGAATCGCCATTGGTCGTGGCGGTCAGGCCCTGTTCGATCGTCGGCCGGATGGTGAAGGACCCCCATCTGACGCCGGTAGCGGCGAACGGATCGTCCTCGGCCTTCTTGTTCAGGCCTTCGATGGCGGCGGTGCGCTCGGCGCCGGGGTCGAGCTTCTGCCGCTCGGCGCTGTCGATGGTGAGGGCGCGCCGGTTGGCCGCTTCCTGGTCCGTCGCGGCGGTGTCGCTGCCATCGGTCACGGCCCCGGTGGTGTCAGTGGTCGCGGCGGTTGTCTTCTTTTTCTTCGCCTTGTCGGCCGCCTTGGCGTCGGCCTTGGTCTTGTCCTGATCCGCCGCGGTCCGCCCGCCAGTCGATGGGCGGCGGCGGGGCTTGGGCGTCGTCGGATCGGCGGTGGACGTGTCGTCGTACGCCTGCGGCGGATCGAAAATGCTGGCTGTGGCGGCGTCGGTGCCCGTGTCGTCAGGGACGGCGCCGGCGCTGGCCGGCAAATAGGTACGCGGCTGCGTGTCGTCTTGCGCGGCATCGGCCGGTTGTTGCTGGCCCTGGGCAGCGAGGACCAACTGCCTTGCCTTGCGTTGCTGATCGGACAGGATCGCCGATTCGGGAACCTCGCCACGCAGCTCCGTTTCCTGGGCATGGAGCGGAGCCGGGCGCAGCAAGGCGAGCATGCTGGTCGCCAGCAACAAGGCACATGCCGCCTTGCCCTGTCGTCTTCTTGATTTTTCTGGCTGGGCCCCGGACATCGCCACCACTGCTTGCGCGGCGCCTGGACGCCATACTTACCGAACCGTAAATGGGGATGGTTAACGGAGGGTTGAGGTGGCGGTTGTTCGGGCGGCTAAAGCGCCGCTGTTCGCAGGCTCGCGCGCTGCGCGCGAGGCCTCTGCGGTCTGGGGTGTCAGCGCCATTTCTGTTGGACAGGCGGACGGCAAAGCGCTAATCGCATCATCCATGCATGCGAGATCCCTCGATAAGAAGCCCCTGGACAGGCAAGCGTCGATCGATTCGGCGCTGAGAACGGTGGCAACCGAGCAGGCGGGAATCGCCGCCTTGGCCGAAGCGCTCGAGAACGGACTGGCCGCGCCTTTCGCGCAGGCCGTCGACATGATCTCGAAGATCGATGGCCGACTGATCGTCACCGGTATCGGCAAAAGCGGCCATATCGGCTCCAAGATCGCGGCGACGCTGGCTTCGACCGGCACGCCGGCCTTCTTCGTCCATCCCGTCGAGGCCAACCATGGAGACCTCGGCATGATCGCCAAGGACGACGCGATCATCGCCATATCATGGTCGGGCGAGAGCAAGGAGATGATGGGCATCGTCACCTATTCCAGGCGCTTCTCCATCCCACTCATCGCCATCACATCCGGCGAGACATCGGCGCTGGCGCGCGCGGCCGACATCGTGCTGCTTTTGCCACGTACGCCCGAGGCCTGTCCGCACGGATTGGCGCCGACGACGTCGACATTGCTGCAACTGGTCATGGGCGATGCGCTGGCGATCGCGCTGCTCGAAGCGCGCGGTTTCACGCCGGATCATTTCCGCACCTTCCACCCGGGCGGCCAGCTCGGCGCCAACCTGACCATGGTCTCCGAGATCATGCGGGTCGGCGAGCAGATGCCGCTCGCTGTACTCGGTACAAAGATGCCGGAGGCGGTCATGACGCTGTCGCAAAAGAAGGTCGGCTGCGTCCTGATCGTCGACGCCAACGGCGAGCTGGCCGGGATCATCACCGACGGTGACGTCGCGCGCAACCTGCATCGCAACCTGGCCGATGTCATCGTGGACGAGGTGATGACCCGCACGCCCAAGACGGTCGACCCTCAGACACTTGCCGGTACGGCGATCGCGCTGCTCAACGAGCACAATATCGGTGCGCTCGTGGTGACCAGGAACAACATGCCGCTGGGCGTGGTTCATTTCCACGACCTACTGCGCATCGGCGCAGCTTAAGGTATTGATATTCAGGTGATGCCGGCCTGCGAAAGACGGCTTTCTGCGCTTCCGGTGCTCACGTACTTAAGTACGCTCCGCTCCGGTTCTCGAAAGCCATCCTTCTCGACTCGGCCTGACCTGAATCTCAACACCTTAGGGCGTTGGCGCTGTCTGCAACTCAGACCTGCTCCACCGTCAATTCCAGATCGGTATCGGCGGCGGCGGTGACGCGCACCTGCGTGCCGGCCGGCAGATCCGGGCCGGAAACCCGCCACAACGTATCGCCGAGCTTGATGCGGCCGCGGCCATCTCGGATCGGTTCGGCGAGCGTCGCCATCTTGCCGATCAATTGCGCGCCGCGACGGTTGAGTAGTGGCTGGTCGCTCGGCTGGTCGCGGCCGCCCATCAGTTTCTTGCCGATGAAAGCCGAAACCAGCGACAGCACGAGGAAGACGAGCACCTGGACCTGCCAGCTCCAGATGGCGGCATTCCAGATCAGCAGCGAGGCCGCGCCAACGATCAAGGCGGCGATGCCGATCCACAGCATGAAGAAGCCCGGCGCGATGACCTCCACCACCAGCAGCACGAAGCCCAGAACCATCCAGTTCCACGGACCGAGTTCGGAAATAATGCGGTCGATCATGATCTTGACCCACTCACAATGACATCAGTTATCACTTGGCTTGACGACCGGCGGGCGTGAAACCTGCCGTTGCGTGCCAGCCGGGCCATCGCCCTTGAAGACTTCCCGGGCGATCTCGCCGATGCCGCCCAGCGAGCCGATCAGCGACGACGCCTCGAAAGGCATCAGCACGATCTTGCTGTTGGTGGCGGAGCCGATCTTGCCGAGCGCCTCGGTGTATTTCTGGGCGACGAAGTAATTCAACGCCTGCACGTCGCCCTTGGCGATGGCTTCCGACACCACTTGCGTGGCGCGGGCTTCGGCCTCGGCGGAGCGTTCGCGCGCCTCGGCGTCGCGGAACGCGGCTTCCTTGCGGCCTTCGGCTTCGAGGATCTGCGACTGCTTGAGGCCCTCGGCGGCCAGGATCTGCGCGCGCTTGTTGCGCTCGGCGGTCATCTGGCGGCCCATCGATTCGATCAGGTTGGCCGGCGGATTGATGTCCTTGATCTCGACGCGGGTGATCTTGATGCCCCACGGATGCGCGGCTTCGTCGACGACACGCAGCAGGCGCTCGTTGATGGCGTCGCGGTTGGACAGCAGCTCGTCGAGGTCCATCGAGCCCATGACGGTACGGATGTTGGTCATCGTCAGGTTGAGGATGGCGTTCTGCAGGCCGGCGACCTGGTAGGCGGCCTGTGCCGCATTGAGGATCTGATAGAAGGCGATGCCGTCAACACCGACTATGGCGTTATCACGGGTGATGATTTCCTGGCTCGGAACGTCGAGCACCTGCTCCATCATGTTCATCTTGGCGCCGATGCGGTCAACGAAGGGCGTGATCAGGTTGAGGCCCGGGCTCAGTGTCTTTGTGTAACGGCCAAAGCGTTCGACGGTATAGTTGTAGCCTTGTGGAATTGTCTTGATGCCCTTGAACAGCACCAGCACGACAAGCGCGACCAAAACCACGACCGCAATATCGAAACCACTGAAATCCATTTGGCTCTCCCTCAGAGGCAGGCCGCGAGAGCCATTCCCGCGCAGCCGGCTTCACCAAAGACTTAAGTGTGTTTCAGCAACGTTACAATCAGGTGATGAGGGATTGTTTGCGGGGTGCGCTCAACGGTTGAAGGCAAATAGTCCTGCATCCGTGTCGTCCAGCCCGCCGATCGAGGCGGAGACGATCTCGGAAGCGATGCGCGAGAAGGTGATGCCGTTGCCGCCATAGCCCATCACCGCATGAATGCGCGGGTGCCTCGGAATGGCGCCGATATAGGGCAGGCCGGTGGTCGTGGTGCCGAAGGAGCCGGTCCAGGCAAATTCAGGCCTGACGTCGAGGTGCGGAAACAGCTGGCCAAGTTTTGCGGCGATGCGCGCGCTCTTGTCGGCGATCTGCTCGTCACGCCGCGTTTCGTCGACGAAATCCTCGTCCTCGCCGCCGCAGATGACCCTGCCGTCGGCCGTCGTCCTGACATAGAGGTATGGGTCGGACGCTTCCCAGACGAAGGTTGCCCGGGGCCAGAGCTTTCGCGGTTGCGGGCAGGTCGCGATCGCCCAGGTCGAGATGATCCGGTGGGCCGCCGCCGGCACGATGTCGATCAGTTCATAGCCGGTGGCCAGCACCATTTGTCGTGCCGTGATGGTCGGGCCGTCTTTCGTGGCCACGAGCACCTCGTTGGCGCCGTCCTCGATCCTTGTCGCTTCGACGGGGGCGTGGAAGCGAGCCTTGCGTTCCAGCGCCTTGAGAAACAGCCCGGCCGTCAGTTTGCATGGATCGAGCGCGATGTTGCCGTGGCTGTGGATGGCGCCATCGCGATCGATGCCAAATGTCTGCGCCAACGGCGCTGATGTGAGGTAGGTCGCGTCGATGCCGGCCTCTCGCCGCGCCTGGGCCTCGCCCCGGAGTTGCGAAGGGCCGAGCATGGTGCCGGCCAGATAGAGCGATTGGCTGCGGCTCAGAGCGCAGTTGATGCCGAGTTCGGCGATGCGGGCGGCAAGATTGGAAACGGCGAGCCGTGAGCGCCGCCAGGCCTGCTCGGCGGAGGCCTTGCCGATCATCTTCGACAGAATTGAAAGCGGCTGGTCGATTTCGAACTGCACCAGTGCGGTGGTTGCCGCGGTCGAACCTTTCAGCGGTCCGCGCCGGTCAATGCAGATGACGGAGTGGCCGTCCGCCGTCAGCGCTTCGGCCATCATGGCGCCGCTGATGCCCATGCCGACGATGAGCACATCCGCTTTGGCGTCGCGGGTCAGCGCTGAAGTCGGCACGCTGGGTGCCCGATAGGCGGACCAGACGGGCCGGCCAGTTCTGAGGTCGAGTTTGCGGGGCATCGAATTCTCCGGAAGCGCGGCTCAACGCTGCGGAGAGGCCGTTGTTCCGGTCTCAGACCCAGCCGGACAGTTCGCGCCGCACCATCGCCTCAATCACCGCCATGCCTTCGGCGCTGTCGTTGAGGCAAGGGATATGGGCGAAATTCTTGCCGCCGGCGTGGTGGAAGGTCTCGGCGGCCTCGCGGCCGATTTCATCCAGCGTCTCGATGCAGTCGACGGAAAAGCCGGGATTGACGATGGCGATCGACTTGACGCCGTCCTTGCCCAGTTTCTCCACGGTCTGGTCGGTATAGGGCTGCAGCCACTCCTGCGCTCCAAAGCGGGACTGGAAGGTGGTGATCAGCCTGCTCTCGCTCCAGCCGAGCTTCTCGCGCAGCAGCCGCGTCGTTTCCAGGCAATGCGCCTGATAGGGGTCGCCCTTGTCGGAATACGGTTTCGGGATGCCGTGATAGGAGGTGATGACGACTTCCGGTTCGAAATCGAGTGTTGCCAGATGCCGTTCGATCGAGGAGGCGAGCGCCTCGATGTAGATAGGCTCGGCATAATAGGGCGGCACGCTGCGGATGGCCGGTGCCGCCCGCATCTTCATCAAGGCGCGAAACAACTGGTCATTGGCGGTCGCCGTCGTCGTCGCCGAATATTGCGGATAGAGCGGAAAGGTCAGGATGCGGTCGCAGCTTTGCGCGAGCAGATTTTGGGCGACGCTCGCAGTCGAGGGGTTGCCGTAGCGCATCGCCCAATCGACGACGACATCGGGAAGGTCGCGCAGTGCCTGGGCCAGCTTTTCAGACTGGGCGCGCGTGTAGGTGCGCAGCGGCGACTCGTTCTTCTCCTGGTTCCAGATCCGAGCATAATTGGCGCCTGATTTCGTCGGCCGCGTGGTGAGCACCAGGCCGTAGAGGATCGGATACCAGACCGCCCTGTTGAGCTCGATGACGCGCGGATCGGACAGGAATTCCCTGAGATAGCGCCACATCGGCTTGAAGCCGGTGCCGTCGGGCGTGCCAAGATTGATCAGCATGACGCCGACCTTGCCCGCTCCGGTAGGCGCGTGACCCGCCGTCAGGCCAACCGGCTTGGCGGCTTTGGGATCGACAGCGGTGGTTAGCGTCATAAGGGTTCTCCGGACACGGCGTGAAACTAGCGATGGCACGCCGGTTTTCAATGCCGCGTCTGGCCGCACCTTATCGCGTTTCCAGCCGAAAACAGAACACCCGCCCGGTTTCCCGCGCGGGTGTTTGTGAGAAGGCGAAGTGACGTTACTTTGCCGGGATGGTCAGCGTGGCGCCGGGCATAAGCCGATGCGGCCTTTGACCCTGGTTGGCTTCATAGATGACTTTCCATTTGGTCGCGTCGCCATAGGCCTTTTTGGCCAGATCCCAATAGGTGTCGCCGGTTACGATGACATGGCTGCTCCCGGAAGGTGCGGCCTCGGCCGGCTTTGCCGGTTCTGATGATATGGGTGCTGCCGGTGCGGATTCGGCAGGAGCTGTCGCGGCCGGGGCGGGCTCGACCGGCTTTGCCGGTTCGGCAGGCGCCGGGGTTGCGGGGGCAGCAGCCGGCGTAGCGGGCTGGGGCGGTGCTCCTTCCGTCGATATGGCCGGCGGCGTGTTGGCGATATTGCCTGAATTGCTGGGCAACTCCGGCATCGCAGGCGCGGCGTCGGCGGGTTTCGCCGGTTCTGCCGGCTTGGTGGCATCCGCAGGGGCCGGGGCCGCCGGAGCCGCCTCGGCCGGCTTGGCTGGTGTGGTTGCCGGGGCAGCGGGAGCTGCAGCTGTCGTCGCGGCGATCTCGGTGATGCGGCCGTCGAGCTTGGGCGTGTAGGGCCGGTGGGCGCCGAGATAATCGGCGACAACCGTTTCCAGGCCGGGACCATAATCATAGGCGTTCCTGGCCTTGTCGGCGAAGACCTTGTAGCCGTCGCCGCCCTGGCGCACGTAGTTGTTGGTGGCGACCAGATAGTCCTTGTCGGGATTGATCGGCTTCCAGGCGCCGTTCTCCATCACTTCCACCGACTTGACGCGGCCGGCATTGGGCGCGACCGACTTGTCGAAGGAATATTTGAGACCCGCCACCTGGGGGAAGCGCCCGGCGCCGTCCTCGATCTGGCTGAGGCCGTTCTCCAGCCCGGCGACAAGGTCCTTGCCGGAAATCTGGAAGGTCGCCAGCGTGTTCTGGAACGGCAGAACGGTGAGCACTTCACCCATGGTGATGGTGCCTTTGTCTATCGAGGCGCGCAGGCCACCGCCATTGGAGATCGCTATCTCGACGCCCTGTCCCTTGACGCGGTCCAGGATGGCGTCGGAGACGAGATTGCCCATCGCGCATTCGCGCGCGCGGCAACTCTCGCGGCTGCCGTCGATGACATCGGTGGTCTCGGCCACTTCCTTGTTCTTCAGGGCCTCGATCGGCCCTCCGAGTTCCTTGATGCGTGCGAGCACGGCGGGATCCGGCGTGATCGATTTGTCGAGATAGATCGGATCGCCGCTGGCCGATTTGACCACGCCATTGTCGTCGAACACGACCTTGAACTCGCCGAGATATTTCGAATAGGACGCCGCCTGCACCACCGGCACCTTGTAGCCGCCGGGGTTGTCGACCATCGTCGGATAGAGGCCTGCCGCCTTCGGATCGGTGTTGGACAAAAGCGTGTGGCTGTGGCCGCCGACAACGACATCGATGCCAGGGATCTTGGCAATGACGTCGCGCTCCCTGTTGTAGCCGATATGGGTGATGGCGATGATCTTGTTGATGCCTTGCGCCTGCAGTTTCTCGACCTCCGCCGTGATCGACTTGACGTCGTTTTCTATTGCGATGTTCGGGCCGGGGGAAGCGAGTTCGGGCGTGTCGTTGGTGACGGCGCCGATGATGCCGATCTTCTGGCCGCCGACTTCAACGACGATCGATGGCTTGACGCGGTCGCCGAGCTTGGACTGCGCGTTGGCTTTCACATTGGCGCCAAGCACGGGGAATTTGATCATGTCGAGGAACGGCGCCAGCGCCGCTTCGCCGTCGTCGAACTCGTGGTTGCCGAGCGCCATGGCGTCGAACTTCATGTCGTTGAGGAACTCGCCTTCGACCTTGCCCTTGTAGGTCGTATAGAACAGTGAGCCCTGGAAATTGTCGCCGGCGCTGAGCAAGAGCACGTTCTGGCCCTGGAGCTTCTTGCGTTCCTGGGCGATCGCGGTGATCAGCCGGCCCGCGCCGCCGATGCACTCGCCCTTGGTCTCTTCGTCGGCCGAGCAGGTCGTTTCATATTTATTGTTGCCTTCGATGCGGCTGTGCCAGTCGTTGATGTGTAGGATGTTCAGTGTGTAGTCGGCAAAGGATGTGCCGGCCGACAGGCCAAGCGTCGATGCCGAAACGGCGGCAATGGCGGCAAGCTTCTTCATCTTTGTCTCCCGACAGGCTGATCAGAGGCGTTTAACGCGCTTGCTCGACTGGGATATAACAGCCAGCGTTTTGACCATGTTCCCATCGTGTTCCGGCTGAGGCAAGCGCAAAACGGGGTATTTGCAAGCGCAAAACCCGGGGTATTTGCCGGCGCAAAAAAGGACGGCGGCCAGTGGCGCCGTCCCCGATGAGCTCGATGTCTGCTGGTTCAGACGCGCCGTGTCAGCACGAAGTTCTGGCCGGCTGAACTGGTGCAGTTCAGCTGGCTGGTGGACACCAGCAGGCAGTTGAAGCTGACGCCGGTCTGGCGGATCAGCGAGGTGCCGTTGATCTGCACCGACGTTGGGCCGGTCATCGTGTAGCTGCCATCGGCAAGCTTCTGGCCGGTATCGGTGGCGACGGTCGTGAACTTTCCGCCATTGAAGGTCGACAAGCCGGTGCCCTTGGCATCGATCCACGACCCTTCGACGCCTTTCGGCGCGGCTGCCATCGGCGGCGCGTCCGGACCGCTGGTGGTACAGGCCGCGAGCATCGTGGAAATGGCGCCCGCCACGCCCATCGAAAGAACTTTGCGCGCAATAGTCATGTGAAATCCTCTCCAAACGCATCAGCCCAAAGATCGGATCCGATTTTGGAAGGCATGATGCGAACGTCCAAAGTGCTGGAGCGGGCGTGCGTCCCACAAGACGCACGCTGCCCAGGCCGCATCTCTTCAATCGCCCGATTTCCGGGCGATTGCAAGGCAATGGGGCAGGGTGCGCGCGATGCTATCGGACGAGGATGTTGCGGAATTGCCACGGGTCGCTACGGTCGAGGTCCTCGGGGAAGAGGCCCGGGCGCCGGTCGAGCGGCGTCCAGTCGGTGTAGTAACCCTTGACCGGCCCGAGATAAGGCAACTGCACGTCCAGGCAGCGCCTGTAATCCATCTCGTCGGCCTCGACGATGCCAGCCTGAGGATTTTCCAGCGCCCAGACCATGCCGGCCAGAACCGCCGAGGTGACCTGCATGCCGGTGGCATTCTGATAGGGCGCCAGCTTGCGCGCCTCGGCGAGCGACAGTTGCGAGCCGTACCAGTAGGCGTTCTTGTCGTGGCCGTAGAGCAGGACGCCGAGCTCGTCGACGCCGTCGACCAGTTCGTTCTCGTCAAGCACGTGGTGCACCGGCTGGGGCTTGCCGGCGGCGCCGAACATCTCGTCCAGCGACAGCATCGCGTCGTTGCAGGGGTGGTAGGCATAGTGGCAGGTCGGCCGGTACTGAACCTTGCCCTTCTTGGAGCGGACGGTGAAGAAATCGGCGATCGAGATCGCCTCGTTATGCGTCACCAGCAGGCCGTATTGGGCGCCCGGGGTCGGGCACCAGGAGCGCACGCGCGTGTTGGCGCCGGCCTGCTCGAGATAGATCGCGGCCTTGGAGCCGTGCTTGTGCTTCTTGCCGTTCTTCGGCATCCACTTCTCGTGCGTGCCCCAGCCGAGTTCGGCGGGCTGCAATCCTTCCGAGATGAAGCCCTCGACCGACCAGGTGTTCCAGAACACATCCATCGGCTTCGGCTTCTTGGTGCGCTGGGTGTCACGCTCGGCGATGTGGATGCCCTTGACGCCGGCCTTCTTCATCAGCTTGGCCCAGCCCTCACGGTCGTCCTGTGCCGGCTCCGAGAAGTCCATGCCAAGGTCGGTGGCGAGGTTGACCAGCGCCTGCTTGACGAACCACGAGACCATGCCCGGGTTGGCACCGCAGGTGGAGACGGCGGTGGCGCCGCCCGGCTTGTCGTGCTTTTCCTTCATCAGCGCTTCGCGCAACGCATAGTTGGTGCGGCTGGCATTGTCGGCCTTGGCATCGAAATAGAAGCCCAGCCATGGCTCGACGACGGTGTCGATATAGAGCATGCCAAGCTTGCGGCAGAGCTTCATCAGGTCCACCGAACCGGTATCGACTGAGAGGTTGACGCAAAAGCCCTGGCCGCCGCCATTGGTCAAAAGCGGCGTCAAAAGCTTCTTGTAGTTCTTCTCGGTCACTGCTTCTTGGACGAAGGCGATGCCGCGCTCGTCGAGCAGCTTGCGGTCGGTATCGCGCGGGTCGATGACAGTCATGCGCGACTTGTCGAACTTGAAATGGCGTTCGATGAGAGGCAGCGTTCCCCGTCCGATCGAACCGAAGCCGATCATCACCACAGGGCCGGTGATCTCACCGTAAACAGGCCAGTTTTCATTCGCCATTTTATCGAGCACTCCTTCAGACACGTGCAAAAAAGCCAGGCATTTTCGCCAACGGCCATGCGCTACATCACAGATCATTGTCATAAACCAGCGAAAAGCGCCAACCCGTGGCTAGCCATCCTTGGCCATGTGGTTAAGGACCGACACCAGCCGATCGCGGTCCGATGTCAGGCCCTTGTAGTCGAGCTGGGCAAGATCGAGTTCTTTAAGCTGGGCGGCAAAGGACATTGCGAGCGTCGTCCGGTCGGGGTGCCGCGCCAGCACGGCGAGCGGATCGAGATGGATTCGGATGGTGAACAGGATGTCGCGCGAAGAGGGCAGCTTGCGCAGCGTCTGGCGCTCGACGCGGATGAAGGCGTGCGCCTTGACGTCACCGTCGGGGAAGCGTGTCGGCCGGTTCGTGGCGCGGTCGATGCGCTCGACATTGGACAGCGGATGGTAGAGCGCATCGCCCGACTGGATCGACCAGTTGTAGCGTTCGACGGCTTGGCCCTGCAGGCCGTCGAACATGCGGTTGATCAATTCGGCCGGCCTGGTGCCCGGGCCGAAGCCCGGCACCGGCGCGTGGATCTGCTGCAGCGGCTTGCCGAATTTTTCATTGAGCGACCAGGACGAGGGGAAGCACAGCGAACCCGCGGCGAGCCGCCAGCCGCTGTCGTCGCGGCGCATCAGGATCAGGTCTTCCTGGACCAGCAGCGAGGCTTCGACGAGCGGCGCGCTGCTGGTACCGGAAGGCAGGGCAGGTTGCTTCGTGGCGCCCACAATTTCGATGCCCGCATCGGTGCGCCTATAGGTGCCCGGAAATCTCTGAGGCAGGTATGCGCCGAGCAGGTCGAGCACTTCCTGCTGGGCATCGCGAGTCCCGTCCTCCTCGACGAAGACCCGCTCCGGAATTTCGGCGTAAAGCCGGCGCTTCTCGGCGAGATACGCCGGCAGATGGTCGTCGATTTCGATCCAGTCCGCGGGGTCGAGCGGCTTCAGCCCGATGGTGAAGAGTTTCGAGGAGCCGTCATAGGGCGTATGGGTGGGCTGGCGAAGACTCATTTTCGACTGTCGCATTCTCCGGGCCGCCTGTCAGGCCAGCCTCGCCGGGACCAGGCCGCGCAGCGAATTGCCGACGAACAACGCCTTGGCCAACATCAGATCATCGTAGCTGTAGATTGCTTCCTCGGCCCGGCCTTCATCCAGAAGCGCCTCGCGCAGTACGCCAGGCAGCAAGCCACAGTCGAGCCGGGGTGTTGCCAGCACGCCGTCGCCGAAATCGGCGAAGATATTGGTGATGGTGCCCTCGCAGATTTCGCCTCGCTCATTGGCCAGGATCACCTCGTCGGCCTGGTTGACGAGATATTCGCAGCGGGCATGGGTGTAGAGCTGGCGCCGGCTGGTCTTGTGGCGCAGCAGCTTGTTGTTCGAATCGAGCCTCGTTCGCGCCAGCCGCAGCATCCAGACCTTGTCGGCGGCGAGCGGTTCATAAGGCTGCGCCGAGGCGGTCGCGTCGCCGTTGCGCGACAAGGCAAGCCGGGTGCGCATGGCGCCACGGGCGCCATCGAGGGCGTCGCTCAACACCTCCGCGATCCTTCGCGAATCGCAGGCAAAGCCGAGCTCCGCCGCCGAACCATAGAGCCGCGCAAGGTGGCGATCGAAGCGCAGGAAGCCCGTCCCCGGCTCCCAGCGCATGGTCTCGATCAGCTCGAAATCGGCGGTGTCCCCGTCGCGAAGCGGGCTTTGAGCAGACACTCCTGATACTCCTCTTCGGCGACCGAATCGAAAACGATGCCGCCGCCGACATTGTAGACGGCCTCGCCATTGGCAAAGAGCGAGATGGTGCGGATCGCCACCGAAAAGCGCATGGTGCCTCCGGGAGCGATCCAGCCGATGGCGCCGCAATAAACGTCGCGCGGCATGCCTTCCAGATCGTGCAGGATTTCCATGGTGCGGATTTTTGGCGCCCCGGTGATCGAGCCGCACGGGAACAGCGCCGCGAATATCTGGCGAATCGACAGCCCCGGCAGCAGCTTCGCCCTGACGTCGCTGACCATCTGGTGAACAGTCGGGTAGCTCTCGATGCGGAACAGTTCCGGCACCTCCAGCGTGCCGACCTCGCTGATCAGCGAGATATCGTTGCGCAGGAGATCGACGATCATCCGATTCTCGGCCTGGTTCTTTTCGTCGTTGCGCAGGAAGTTCTTCTGCCGCTCGTCTTCTGCTTTGGTCGCACCGCGCGGCGCGGTGCCCTTCATCGGATGGGTCTCGATCATGCCTTGCGCGTCGATTTCGAAGAAGAGTTCGGGCGAGCGCGACAGCACGATCGGGTTCCCCATTGCGACCAGCGCGCCATATTTCACCGGTTGACGTTCGGTCAGCGCGTCGAAGGCTGCCAGCGGATCGCCCGACCATTGCGCCTGCACCGGAAAGGTCAGATTGCCCTGGTAGCAATCGCCTTGTCTGATGTGCTGGTGCAGCCGCTTAAAGCGCTTCTCATAGTCGTCGAACGACCAGGCCGCCCTTGCATCGAAGATCGGACCATTGGTCGCCGCTGCCGTGCGTTCAGGTACCGCCTCCTCCACCGGCGCATCGAAGACGCCAAGGCAGACCAGCGGCGCCCGGCGCCCCCCCGGCAGCAGGGGCACAAGTTTCGGCTCGAGCAGGTAACCCGCCTCATACGAGAAATAGCCGGCCAGCCATTTGCCGGCGTCGTGCGCGGCTTGCGCGGCTTGCAGCGCCGGCGCGAAATCCCGGGCGCCATGCGCCACGATGATGTCGGCCGGCCGGTCGAAAACGAGCTGGCGCGCGCTGTCGTCGTTGCGGAAAATGGCGGCAGGCAGGGACATGGGAACCGAGATCGATAAGGCCGACGATCGCTCTATATGGGAGGTCGGCCGCGCGCAATCGAGGGAACGGCACCCTGTCCCTCAAAGCCGACCTATGGGCCGACCTTAGGCGACCTGCCCTGCGGCAAAGAAAACCGGCGGCGCCCGTGGCGTCGCCGGTTGTTGCCCTTGCCTTGGCCGTTCAGCTATTGCTGGAAGTTCCCGCGCTGGGGAAGCGCCGGGCGAATTCCCTCTCGTCGCCGGCGGCCAGCAGCTTGGCCTGTTCGACCCAGCGCTCGCGTTCGACGCGACCGCCGAATTGCAGGGCGTGTTCGATCCGCTCGATGTCGTCGGCCGTCCAGGCTGCGATCTGGGCGAAGCTGGTCACGCCTTGTCCCCTGAGCAGCTTCTCGTTGACCGGGCCGATGCCGATCAACCGGCGCAGATTGTCGGGCTTTGCCGCTGCCGGCTTGACTGCCGCCGGTGCAGCCTTCTTGGCGGCTACCGGCCTGGACGCGGCCGAACTCTTTGTTGCCGAAGCTGGGGAGACTGCGGGCTTGCTCGCGGCCGGTTTGGCTGGAGCGGATGGCTTCGGCGCGGCCGATTTGGCTGTGGTCGCTGGCGCGGCCTTCGCGGCTGGTTTGGCAGGCGCAGCCTTGGCCGCCGCCGGAGCGGATTTGGCAGCAGCCGGCGCCGACACCGGGGCTGCCGGCGACTGACTGGCCTTTGCCGCGCCGGTTCCCGAGGAAGCCTGCGCCTCGCGCAACTGGCGCTCGAGATCGGCGCGGGTCTTGCCACATGCATTGAGTTCGCCGGTCAGGCGGTCGCTGTCGGCACGCAGCCTGTCGCGCTCGCCACGGGTGCGGTCGAGGTCGCCGCGCAGGCTGTCGAGCTCACCGCGCAGCCGGCCCCAGAGGAACCAGCCAACCAGTACACCCACAAGGAACGCCAGGAGCATGTAGAAAAAAGTGCCCATTGTCTCTCTCTCCAGTCAGGTCCGTCTGCCGTGGCATGAGGCCATGACTTTCGGCGGGACTACTCGATGGTGGTTCCACGGCTCGCGGAACAGCCTGCTTCGGTCGAGCTGTCGGCGATCGGCTTTGCCTGCCTGTGGCCAACGGCCGTTATCGCGTTCGCCTGAGCGCCACGGCCGGCTGAGATTTTCCCGCCGATCCGCACGCGCTCCGGCTGAACTTGCAGCGAAGGCTATCATAGAGCTTACGGAAAGCTATCCGAAAACTTTCGCGGAGAGTTCTTCAAGAACAAATATTTAGGACAAGAATAATGTGGTTCCAGCACGTTTTCCGGCGAAACTGTTCTTCGCGGACGAGAGACATATCAGCCGTCCAGTGCTTCCAGTTCGTCGATCAGGCCGCCGATCACGCCAAGTCCGATCTGCCAGAAGGCGGGATCGGTGGCGTCGAGCCCGAAAGGCGCCAGAAGCTCGGAGTGATGCTTGGTGCCGCCGGCGCGCAACATCTCGAAATACTTGTCTTGGAAGCCCCGCTCGGCATTCTGGTAGACGGCGTAGAGCGAGTTCACCAGGCAGTCGCCGAAAGCATAGGCGTAGACGTAGAAGGGCGAGTGGATGAAGTGCGGAATGTAGGTCCAGAAGACCTCGTAGCCCTCGCGCAACTTGATCGCGGGCCCCAGGCTCTCGGCCTGCACCTCCAGCCAGAACTGGCCGAGCCTGTCGGATGTCAGTTCGCCGTTGCGGCGCTCGGCATGCACCTTGCGCTCGAATTCGTAGAAGGCGATCTGGCGCACCACCGTGTTGATCATGTCCTCGACCTTCTGGGCGAGCATGGCCTTGCGCTCACGCCTGTCTGTGGTCCGCTCGAGCAGCGAACGAAAGGTCAGCATCTCGCCGAAGACGGAGGCCGTCTCGGCCAGCGTCAGCGGTGTCGAGGCCATCAGTGCCCCCTGGCCGGCGGCCAGCACCTGGTGCACGCCGTGACCAAGCTCATGCGCCAGCGTCATCACGTCGCGCGGCTTGCCCATGTAGTTGAGCAACACATAGGGGTGCGCGGAGGGCACGGTCGGGTGCGCGAAGGCGCCTGGCGACTTGCCCGGGCGCACCGGGGCGTCGATCCAGTTGCGGTCGAAGAAGGTGCGTGCGATCTCGGCCATTTCGGGCGAGAAGCGATGGTAAGCCGAGAGTACCGTGTTCCGGGCCTCATCCCAGCCGATCACCGCCTGCGGCGTCTCCGGCAGAGGCGCGTTGCGGTCCCAATGGTTCATCACCTCCATGCCAAGCCAGCGCGCTTTCATCGCGTAATAGCGATGCGACAGGCGCGGATAGGCCTCGCGCACCGCGGTGGCGAGCGCGTCGACCACGCCACGCTCGACCCGGTTGGCAAGGTGCCGTGAATCGGCGATGTCCTCGAAGCCGCGCCAGCGGTCGGAGATTTCCTTGTCCTTGGCCAGCGTGTTGGTGATCAGCGTGAAGGTGCGCAGATTCTTGCGGAAGGTCGCGGCCAGCGCCTCGGAGGCTCGGCGGCGCACCTCACCATCGGCATCCTGCAGGCGGTTCAGCGCTGGCTCCAGTGTCAGCTCCTCGCCATCGACGTCGAAACGGAGGTCGGTCATCGTCTCGTCGAACAGGCGGTTCCAGGCGCCGCGCCCGGTGATCGACTTCTCGTGGAAAACCTGCTCGACGCGATCCTCGAGCTGGTAAGGTTTGTCCATGCGAAGGTCGAGCACCCAGGGCCGGTAGTGGCCGAACACCGGGTCGGCAACGAGCGCTCCTTCGATCGCGGCGTCGTCGATCAGGTTCAGTTCGAGCGCGAAGAACAAAAGATGCGCGCTGGCGTCGGTCATCTTCTCCTGGACGTCGCCATAGAGCTTGGCGCGCTGCGGGTCGGCGGTGTTGCCGGCATAGATCAGGCCGGCATAGGAGACGATGCGGCCGATCAGCTCTTCCAGTGCTTCATAGGCAACCAGCGCCTCGCCCAGCCTGCCGGCGCCGCCGCGCCCGGCCTCGGTGGCGAGCGTGCCCTTCCAGCGCGTTTCGAACGCAATCGCGTCGGCGGCGGCCCTGGCGATGTCACGCTTCAGTTCCGGCGCGTCCATGCCGGCATAGAGGTCGGCAAGGTTCCATTCCGGCAGATCGCCAAGCTCGGCCGCGCCCTGACCGGACGCCGGTGCCGCAAGCCGCCGACCAAACATCATGCGCATCGACAATACCTTTTGTGAATTACGAGGTCAGAATCAAGGGGCCAGAATCGGGGAGAATGGAGAAGCCGGTCAAATCCTAAGGAATTCGTTCACCGGGTTTTTTGAAACCTTCTTTAGAACCCTGTGCCAAGATGATCCATGGGGATATCGGGCGCGGGCAAGCCAAGACAGTCATGACAGGTTCCATACTCATAGTCGATGACGATCCCGTGCAGCGCCGGCTGCTCGAAGCCGCGGTGACGCGCTTCGGCCACACGGCCACCGTGGTCAACAGCGGCGCCGCCGGGCTCGACGTGCTTGACGGGCCCGGTGCCCGCGACGTCTCGGTGGTTATTCTCGACCTGGTCATGCCCGGACTCGACGGCATCGGCGTGCTGAAGGCGATGCGCGAACGCGACATCAGCGTGCCAGTCATCGTCCAGACCGCGCAGGGCGGCATCGAAACCGTGGTTTCGGCGATGCGCCACGGCGCCTTCGACTTCGTCGTCAAGCCGGCTTCGCCCGACCGGCTGCAAGCTTCGATCTCCAATGCGCTCAAGGTCGAGGCGGTCGAGGGCGAGGTCAAGCGCACGTCGCGCAAACGCGGCGGGCTGCTGACCTTCAGGGACATGATCACCCACAGTCCGGCCATGGACCGGGTGATACGCCTCGGCCAGAAAGCGGCTGCCTCAAACATCCCGATCCTGATCGAAGGCGAATCCGGCGTCGGCAAGGAATTGGTGGCCCGTGCCATCCAGGGCAGCGGCGACCGCCGCTCGAAACCATTCGTCACCGTCAATTGCGGCGCCATCCCCGATAATCTGGTCGAGAGCATCCTGTTCGGCCACGAAAAAGGCTCGTTCACCGGCGCCACCGACAAGCACACCGGCAAATTCGTCGAGGCGCATTCCGGCACGCTGTTTCTCGACGAGATCGGCGACCTGCCGCTCGATGTGCAGGTGAAGCTGTTGCGCGCCGTCCAGGACGGCGAGGTCGACCCGGTCGGCGGCCGCTCGACCGTCAAGGTCGACATAAGGCTGATTTCAGCGACGCACCGCAACCTGCTGCAGCAGGTCAAGGACGGTAAGTTCCGCGAGGACCTCTTTTACCGACTGAACGTCTATCCGATCTTCGTGCCGCCCCTGCGCGACCGCCGCGACGACATTCCCCACCTGGTCACGCATTTCATGGAGAAGGTGGCGCCGGCCGACCCTCGGCGTCGCCTGCAAGGCATTTCGGCGGCAGCGCTTGCCGTGCTGCAGGCCTATGATTGGCCTGGCAACATCCGGCAGCTGGAGAACGCCGTCTTCCGCGCCTCGGTGCTGTGTGAAGGCGACGTGCTGACGATCGATGATTTTCCGCAGATCCGCGCGCAGGTTGAAGGCATCGTCAATCTCGAAACGGACGATGCGGCGCCTCACGTTTCGTCGCCCGCGGGGCCGTGCGATGAGGAGGTGCTGGTCGGCGACGACGTTCCGGCGGCAGAGTCCGATCCGCCGGCCATGTTTCAGCCCAGATTCGGCACGCTGCGGGCACTCGACGAACGCGGCAATGTGCGGGCGCTGGCCGACGTCGAATTCGAGATGATCAGGCTCGCCATCGATCACTATAACGGCCAGATGAGCGAGGTCGCCCGGCGTCTCGGCATCGGCCGCTCGACGCTTTACCGCAAGCTAAAGGAATACGGCATCGATCCGGAAACAGGCCGTATCGACCGGCTCGCGTCCTAGATCATCGGTTCACGGAAGCAGAACCGCTCTCCTTGGTTATGAAGCAATTCCAGGAAAATGGCTTCGCGCTTTCCTGAAATTGCTCTCGCGCAAGGCCGGGACAAGTTTTCCCCGTCACGATATCGCTTGATGGAGTGTCGCTGCCGCATCAGGGCGGGTTGGGGCGACGCTCGATGGGACATTGTTCACGCATTAAGGCTAACGGTAACAGATCGTGTTTCGGCCAAAGCCGGAAACGTGATGTAAACCAGCGGTTTACCAAGAGACCTCGTGAATAATTTTTGACGGGAAATCGCCATGGTGTTACCGCATTTCGACTTCAATAAGCGATGATTAACCACTAGGATCGATATTCGGATGTGAAAACGACACGTCCGTTTGGGCAAATCCGGGGACAAACGGCAGCCTGCAAGGCCTTTTGATTTGAACAGAATCGAACGACTCACAAACGGGCGTCATAATCATTTGAGCGTCTGGCCGGCATGGCTGGCTGTGATGATTGTCGCATTTGGGTTTGTTGCCGCGGCTGCCACCGGCGCCCAGGCCGAAGTTCGCTCGCTGAAGCTCTATCATCTCCACACGCACGAGAAGGCCGAGATCGTCTACAAGCGCAATGGCCGCTACGATCCGGAAGGCCTGAGGAAGATCAACATCATCCTGCGCGACTGGCGTCGCAACGAGCCGACCAAGATGGACCCGCGTCTGCTGGACCTGGTCTGGGAGGCGTATCGGGAAAGCGGCGCCACCGACTATATCCAGGTCGTCTGCGGCTATCGTTCGCCATCGACAAATTCGATGCTGCGCAGCCGCAGCAAGGGCGTCGCCGAGAAGAGCCAGCATATGCTCGGCAAGGCAATGGATTTCTACATTCCCGGCGTGCCGCTGAAGAAGTTGCGCAACATCGGCCTGAAGATGCAGGGCGGTGGCGTGGGCTATTATCCGACCTCGGGTTCGCCGTTCGTCCATATGGATGTCGGCAATGTGCGCCACTGGCCCGGCATCAGCCGCCAGGAACTGGTCAGCCTGTTCCCGAACGGCAAGACGCTGCACGTGCCGAGCGATGGCCGGCCGCTGCCTGGCTATGAACAGGCGCTGGCCTCCTACAAGGCACGCAAAGGTGCTGGTACGCCCAACGTCGAGCTTGCGAGTGCCGGCGGCAAGAGGTCCGGTGGGTTCCTCTCTGCCTTGTTTGGCGGCGGCGGCTCCGATGAAGCCGACGATAGCGCCGATGTCGAGACCGCTTCGGCTGCCCCGGCGCCCAAGGCTAGAGACCTGAAGCCGGCCGCGACCGCCAAGAGCAGCAACCTCCCGGGCATCGCCGCCGTCGTGGCGCCCGAGAATGCACAGCGCGCCAACATTCCGCAGGCCGCCGATGAGCAGGCTCCGGAGCCGGAGAAGGATACGCCGGAAACGATCATTGCCGCGCTGCCGGCCAAGGAGATTCCGCTGCCCGATTTCGCGCCGCGGCCGAAGGCCGATGTCGGCGCGCAGCCGCCTGCGAACGTTCCGTTCGCCATGGCGGATGCGACGGCGACCACCGAACAGGCCGTGGCGACCGTGCAGGCGCCGGCGAATATGCCTTTCGGCAAGGCCGACCCTGCTGCCATGGCGGTTGCGGCAGCAGCCGATCCGGCGCAGGTTGCGGCCAACAATATCCCCTTGCCGACATGGCGTCCCGAACACTCGCTGCCGGCGGACCTCGCACCGCCGCCCGGGAAGGACGTACTGATGGCGCTGGCTGAAACCGCTGATCGCGGCAAGACGGCGACCGATGCGTTCTCGGTGCTGCCGACGGCGCGGCCTGAGCCGAGCAAGCCGGATGCCGTCAAGGCCGTGCTGGACGAGGCCAATGCCCAGGTCGGCAATGCTGACGAATATCAGGTTGCGTCGCTGTCCGAAGAGCCGCGCTCGGCCTTCAACGATCCGTCTGACGTCAACACCGCATCGCCGCGCCAGGCTATCGCCGCCCGCCCGGCCGGTACCGATCCGGTCGCCGCGATCGGCGCCGGCGTGAAGACGACCCGCAAGGAAGCAAGGGCCACCGCCCGCGACCAGAAGCCCGGCCCCAAGGCCGTGGTGGTCGCCGCCGCGCCGCAGGCCGCCCGCTGGGCGCTGACCAGCGGCGAGAACGTCACCACCGTTTCCAGCGCGACGACGGCGCCGGGCTATGCCTACAACATCGTGCATACAGCGCCGAGCGAGGTCTATACAGCCGGCTTCCAGTCGGGCAACCAGATGGCCGAGGCCAATCGCTTCACCGGCAACGCCGTCAAGTTCCTGTCGGTCGCTCGCTTCCAGACGAAGTAACGAATGGACCGGAATCCGAAGCCGCGCTGGGCGACCCGCGCGGCTTTTTGCTGTCCAAAAGCGCGATGCATGTGGAGTTTCGAAGCGCTTGCGGCCACTCATGACCGCCTACGACAGGAAGTCGACCGCACTCAGTGGAATCACGCGCGCCTGAACTTCTCGTGAAGCCGGAACGGCCTCTCTGTTTACAGGTTAGAGCGCGTAGGTTCCAACCTGGGGATATTCATGAAGAAGATTCTATTGGCATCAGTTCTGGCCCTGGCGGCCGCGTCAGCCGCGATCGTTCCGTCGCAGGCTGAAACAGTGATCGTCAAGAACGGCAAGCATCACTGCCGGACCAGGGTGGTCACGCATTGGCGGCATCACCACAAGGTGGTCGAGAAGGTCAGGGTCTGTAACTGACCATGTCCAAACAACTGACCCGGTCGGCGAAAGCCGGCCGGTTTTTTCATGCGCCTAAAACGCGGCGCGTCGAACTGGATTCATGCGACGCGCTTAGGGTCCTTTTATGCATGTCGTCGTCCTAAAAGCGATGTCACGTTTGGGCGGCATGCATTAGCTATTCCTGAGCTTACTCGCCGCGCGCGCCAGCGCTTCGATCTCATCCCACTTGCCCGCCTTGACCATGTCGTCGGGCGCGACCCAGGAGCCGCCGACGCAGATGACATTAGGCAGGCTGAGGTAGTCGGCAGCGTTCTTGCCGGTGATGCCGCCGGTCGGGCAGAATTTGACATCCGCCAGCGGCGAGGCGAAGGCCTTCAGCGAAGCGATGCCGCCGGACTGCTCGGCCGGGAAGAATTTCAGGAAGCGCAGGCCCGCCTCGCGCGCGGCCATGATCTCGCCGGGCGTGATGGCGCCGGGCAGCAGCGGGACCTCGCTGTCAGCGGCCGCGGCCAGAAGCTCGCGCGTGATGCCGGGGCTGACGATGAAACGCGAGCCTGCGGACGCGGCTTCGTCGAATTGCCTGGCGTCCAGAATGGTGCCGGCGCCGACGATGGCCTCCTCGACCTCAGCCGCCACCTGCCGGATCGCTTCCAGAGCGTCGGCGGTTCTCAGGGTAATCTCGATCGCTGGCAGACCGCCACGTGCCAGGGCGCGGGCCAGCGGCACGGCGTCGGCCACATCGGCGATCCTGAGGACCGGAATGACCGGCTGGCCATTGAGGAGCGACAGGAGTTTCTCGGTCTTGCTGGACATTTGTCTCTCCGTACCGTTGGGCAATTCAACCGATTAGCAGACGCGTGTTTTTCTGTCCATGAAACGAAGCGTTTCGCGATGTCACGCTTGCTGGATGATCATGCCGGCCATTACCCCTCACACACAATGACGGGTTGATGAACGGTGTCGCCTTGAATCGGTTGCCATGAGCGTCTAGTTGCTGCGGACAATGACACCGTCCGCGCCATCCCAGCCTGTCCGCGTCGCCGCGCTTTACCGGTTTGCCCGGCTGGATGCGTTCGGCGAGCTGCGCGCGCCGCTCGCGGCCTTCTGCCGCGGACGCGGTGTCAAGGGCACGCTGCTCCTGGCGCATGAAGGGATCAACGGCACCGTTGCCGGCGGCGAAGCCGCGATCGCCGATCTCATCGAGCATATCGAAACTATCGATGGGCTGGCTGGCCTCGAGGTCAAGTACAGCGTGGCTGCGGCAATGCCGTTCCACCGCATGAAGGTGCGGTTGAAGCGCGAGATCGTCACCATGGGCGTCGAGGATATCGACCCGGCGACGAGCGCGGGGACCTATGTGGCGCCCGCCGATTGGAACGCGCTGATTTCCGAGCCCGGCACGATCGTCGTCGACACGCGCAACGCCTATGAGGTCTCGATCGGCACCTTCAAGGGCGCGGTCGACCCGGCGACCGCGAGCTTTCGCGATTTTCCGGCCTGGGTGGAAGCGCACAGGGCGGATTTCGAAGGCCGCAAGGTGGCGATGTTCTGTACCGGCGGCATACGCTGCGAAAAGGCGACCGCCTATGTCAGGTCGCTCGGCTTCGAGGACGTCTTCCACCTCAAGGGTGGTATCCTCAAATATCTTGAGGAGGTTCCAGCGGAGCAGAGCCTGTGGCAGGGCGAGTGCTTCGTCTTCGACGAGCGGGTTTCCGTATCGCACGGCCTCGCCGAGGGCGAAGCGGAACTGTGTCGAGCCTGCCGCCACCCGGTGACGGCCAGCGAGCTGACGTCGCCGAAATATGCCACGGGCGTTTCCTGCCCGCATTGCTTCGACGCCCGTTCGGACGAAGACCGCAAGCGCTACGCGGAGCGTCAGCGGCAGGTGGCGCTCGCCGAGGCGCGCGGCAAAGGACCGCATATCGGATCCTGATCGAAGCATCCGGGCCACCGGCAGAGGGCCGGCTGTCATTGCAATGTCAAGCTTCGGGACCTACGTCTTCGGCGTTCGAAACCTGCCCGTTCGGCCGGGCCCATGCTGGAGGCATTGAATGTTCGATCCCAAGAAGCTTCTCGACGATCTGCTCGGCTCGCAAATTCCCGGCACCAGCGGCACTGTCCGCGACAAGGCCGGGCAGGCGGTGCAGATGGCCAAGGACAACCCGTTGGCCGCAGGGGCGCTGGCGGCGGTGCTGCTTGGAACAGGTGCCGGCCGCGAAGTGACGGGTGCAGCCGTGAAGCTCGGCGGGCTCGCCGCGATCGGCGGCCTCGCCTACAAGGCCTACCAGAACTACAAGGCCGGCAATGCGCCGGAGCAAGCGCCAGCCGCTGGCGAACCGGAATTGCTGCCGCCGCCCAAGGACACGGCCTTCCACCCGTCGCAGGCGCCGCAAGGCGAGGATGAATTCACGCTGACGCTGGTGCGGGCGATGATCTCGGCCGCCAAGGCCGATGGCCATGTCGACGACGACGAGCGCAAGAAGATCGCCGGCAAGCTCAGCCTTGCAGGGATTGGCGCCGAGGCCGAGAGATTCCTGATGGCCGAACTGGAGAAGCCGCTCGATCTCGACACGCTGGTGGCCGGCGCCCACACCGACGCACAGAAGCTCGAACTCTACACTGCCTCGCGCCTCACCATCGATCCCGACACGCGCGCCGAGCGCGGCTATCTCGACCTGCTCGCCGGACGGCTGGGCCTGCCGGACGCGCTGGTCGACCATGTCGAGGCGACGGTTTCAGCGGCCAAGGTGCCGGCGGCCAAGGCGGGCACCTCGCCCAATCCGCGCTGGTAGGCCAAAACGGCACAGGCCACGTTTCCAGCGTTAATCTTTCATTAACTCAGGAAGCGCATCATTCTACACAGTCGGATCGGCTTTTCCTCCTCCCAAGCCCGATTCAGATCAGGGCGGTCGCCAATGACCGCCCTTTTTGTCGGCGGGTAGCTGCGCCGAAAACTGGCCCCGATCATCCCCCGAAGTCCGTTCCCAAACAGCAAAACCGGCACCTTTTTGGGTGCTTCAGGGAACGCGCCGCACGCTTGGCTCTTGTCTTACGCATGCCATTGTCCCAAAACCGCTACGCGCTTTTTGGTTGACGTACATTCGGAGGACAGCCATGACCGAGCAGAAAACCGCCATCGTCACTGGCGCCGGCACGGGCATCGGCAAAAGCGTCGCTACGGCGCTGCTCAAGGCGGGCTGGAACACGGTGTTCTGCGGTCGGCGCAAATCGGTGCTGGACGCGGCGGTCGCCGAGGCCGGGCCGACGGAGGCCAAGGCGCTGGCGGTTGCATGCGACATCAGCAAGGCCGGCGAAGTCGATGACCTCTTCGAGACGGTGGCGGAGGCTTTTGGCCGCGTCGACCTGCTCTTCAACAATGCCGGTATGGGCTACAAGTCGACGCCGATCGACGAGATCCCGGTCGCGGTGTGGGACGAGATCGTCGGGGTCAACCTCACAGGTTCGTTCCTGTGCGCGCGCGCCGCCTTCGGCGCCATGCGCAAGCAGCGGCCGATGGGCGGCCGCATCATCAACAACGGCTCGGTGTCGGCCTATGCGCCGCGCCCGGGCTCGGCGCCCTATACGGCCACCAAGCATGCTATCACCGGGCTGACCAAGACGCTGGCGCTCGACGGCCGCCCCTATGATATCGCCTGTGGCCAGATCGACATCGGCAACGCGCTGACCGAGATGGCGCAGCCGATGACCGTCGGCGTGCCGCAGGCCAACGGCTCCATCGCCGCCGAAGCGGTGATGGATGTCCAGCATGTCGCGAATGCCGTCCTCCACATGGCCAGCCTGCCGCTTGACGCCAATGTGCTGTTCATGACCGTGATGGCGACCAAGATGCCGTTTGTCGGGCGCGGCTGAGCGGCGGATGCCGGCGGGGCTTTCGCAGCCCGCTCATTTGCCCGCCAGCGGCACGCCGGGCTTGAAGAGCAAAATCGGCCTGATCTCGTAAACGGCTGTAGGATTGACGCGGCGAAGGTCGCGGGCGATCGCGATGGCGTCGTCTCTCGTGGTGCAGTCGACGACATAGAGGCCAAGCAACTGTTCCTTGGTCTCGGCGAAAGGGCCGTCGAGGACCACGCCGTCGCCCGGGCCGCGCAGCGTGCACGCATCCTGTGTTGCCCCCAGACGCGCGGAGGGTCCAAGCGTGCCTTCCTCGTGAAGCCGGGTGTTTATCTTCAGCAACTCGGCCATCAGCGCCGCATCTTCCTGCTGCGTCAGCGCCTTGATCGCATCTTCGACGTGATAGGCAAGGATTGCGTAGAACATCCGGGGTCCCTCATCTTTTCTGATCCGCGGAAGTCGTAGCCGTTTTCGGCATGCCCGCCCAGCCTTGGCCAAGCGCCTCCGGACGGCTCATGACGCCGCCGTGGCGGCCGGCCGTAACCTATCTCGACGAGGAGACCGGCCCGCCTTGAGCCTCACTTCGCCAGGAACGCTCCGATCCTGTCCAGCGCGCGCAAAATGTTCTCCTCGGAGTTGGCGTAGGAGAGCCTGACATAGCCTTCGCCGAGAATGCCGAAATCGGGACCGCCGATCAGCGCCACGCCGGCATCGTCAAGCAAGGCGGAGGCGAGCTTCTTTGCCTTCCAGCCGGTCTTCGACACGTTGGGGAAGGCATAGAACGCGCCCTTCGGCGTGATGCAGGAGATGTTGGGCAAGGCGTTCAACCCTTCGACGACGACCTTCCGGCGCCGGTCGAAAGCACGCATCATCTTGTCGACGTCGTCCTGCGGGCCGTCGATGGCCGCGATGCCGGCGAACTGGCTCGGCGCGTTGACGCAGGACCAGCAATTGACCGCCAGCTTGCGCACCTTGTCATAGAGATGGGCACCCTTGTCGCCGTTGGGCCAGATCGACCAGCCCATGCGCCAGCCGGTCATCGCCCAGGTCTTGGACCAGCCGTTGAGCACGATCAGGCGGTCGCGGATCTCGGGGTAGCGGAGCAGCGAACAATGCGTCTCGCCGTCATAGGTCATCACGTCGTAGATCTCGTCGGAGAGGACGGCGACGTCGGGGTGCTTTTCCAGCCCCTTGACCAACTTTTCGATCTCGGCGCGCGGCGTCACGCCGCCGGTCGGGTTGGCCGGTGAGTTGAGGATCAGCAGCCTCGTCCTGGGGGTGATGAGCGCCAGCGTCTCCTCGGCCGAAAAGGCGAAGCCGTTCTCCTCCCGCATAGGCACCGGGATTGGTGCCGCACCAGTGAACTCGATCATCGAGCGGTAGATGGGAAAGCCGGGGTCCGGATAGAGGATCTCGGCGCCGGGTTCGCCGAACATCAGGATGGCGGCGAACATGGTCGGCTTGCCGCCGGGCAGGATCATCACGGCTTCGGGCGAGACCTCGACGCCGGTGGTGGTCAGCGTGCGCCGCACCACCGCTTCGCGCGTTGCCAGAAGCCCGTTGGCCGGCGTGTAGCCGTGATGGCCGTCACGCAGCGCCTTGATCGCGGCTTCGACGATGTGCTGCGGCGTCTTGAAGTCGGGCTGGCCGATACCGAGGTTGACGATGTCGCGGCCCTGGCTCGCCAGCGCCGTCGCGCGCGCCAGCACGGCAAAGGCGTTTTCCTCGCCGAGACGATCGAAGGCCGAAATCGTGTGGAGCATTTTTCCCGTCCGTGTGGTTCTTACCATGACGTTGCGTTTTTGTGAGCCTCATCGGGCAAAAGTCAAACGGATTGGAGTTTTCGGTGTCGGAAAATCTCAAGGATTGGCAACCGCGTCCGCGCCCGGAGCGCAAGGTTCTGGAGGGCCGCACTGTCAGGCTCGAACCGCTGAGTGCCGCAAAGCATGGTGATGGCCTCTATGAGGCGTCCTCGGTTTCCGACGTCGATGGCCGCTTCGCCTGGCTGCCGGACTATCCGCCGGAAACCCGTGCCGCCTTCCAGCCTTGGCTGGACAAGGTCGAAGCCAGTGAGGATCCGCTGTTCTTCACCGTCATCGACAAGGCCAGCGGCAAGGTCGCAGGTCGCCAGACGTTGTTGCGCATCGATCCGACCAACGGCGTCATCGAGATCGGCCACATTTATTGGGGGCCGATCATCTCGCGCAAGCCGGCAGCGACGGAAGCGCAGTTCCTGTTCATGAAATATGTCTTCGACGAGCTCGGCTACCGGCGCTACGAATGGAAGTGCAACAACCGCAACGAGCCGTCGAAGCGGGCGGCGGAACGCTTCGGTTTCAAGTTCGAGGGCATTTTCCGCCAGCATCTCATCGTCAAGGGTGAAAACCGCGATACCGCGTGGTATTCGATCATCGACAAGGAGTGGCCGGCCCTTCGCAAAGCCTATGAGGCGTGGCTCGATCCGGCCAATTTCGACGGCGCCGGCCAGCAAAAGCGACGGCTCGAGGATTTTCGAGCGGAGTTCGGGGCGTAATGCACTTCCAGGAAAAGTGCGTGGCGGTTTTCCGTCCGGAATTGCGTGGTAACAAAGCGCTTCAGGAGTCTGCCATTGGCGCATGCCCATTCCCACGACCATAGCGGGCATGATCACGGGGCCCGCCATGTGCAAGGCTCGACCGACAAGAAGCGCGTTCTGATCGCGGCCTGCCTGACGGCGGGCTTCATGGTGGCGGAAGCGTTTGGCGGTCTTTTCACCGGGTCGCTGGCGCTGCTGGCGGACGCCGGCCACATGCTTGCCGACGCCATCGCGCTCGGCCTTGCCTGGTATGCGTTTCATCTCGTGGACCGGCCGGGGACGGGCCGTCTCACCTACGGCTTCGGCCGGGTGAAGACGCTGGTCGCCTATACCAACGGCATCGCCATCTTCGTTATCGCGCTCTGGATCGTCTATGAGGCGTGGGAGCGCCTGCAGAGGCCGCCGCCGGTGCTGGGCGGACCGATGCTGGTCGTGGCGGTGCTCGGTCTGCTGGTCAATATAGGCTCCTTCCTGGCGCTGCATGGCGGCGATCGCGAGAGCCTCAACATGCGCGGCGCCATATTGCATGTGCTTGGCGACCTGCTGGGCTCGGCCGCGGCGATCGTGGCGGCGGTTGTCATCCTTGCGACCGGCTGGACGCCGATCGACCCGATCCTGTCGGTGCTCGTCGCGTTGCTGATCCTGTCGACGGCATGGTCGCTGATGCGTGCCGCGGCCCATGTGCTGCTCGAAGGCGTGCCGGAGAGCCTTGACCGGGATCTCATCGCCAGGGACCTCGAAAAGACCATCCAGGGCGTGCGTGAAGTGCACCATATGCACATCTGGTCGCTCGACGGCGCCAGCAACATGGCGACGCTGCATGCCTGCCTGGACGAAGGCGTCGACGCGCACCAGGCGGTCAGCGCCATCAAGAAGCGGCTTGCCAGCGAGCACGCCATCAGCCATGCCACCGTGGAACCGGAGTTCGGCCAATGCGCCGACGACGGCGACGGTCATGAGTATGAGCCCGATGCGGCCGCGCATCACGGCCACCACCACTAGGCCCGGTCAATGACCGGCCCTGTCTCAGGAGTTCCACTGCCTTGGAAGCCAGCTTGACCAACGCCCGCCGCCCTGGTGCAGCCTAATGGACCGAGATACCAGGAATTCGGCCATCGCTGCGCTGTTGATCATACTTCTGTTCGGCACGGCGGCCTTTTATCTGCCGACCGTGATGCTGGCACTCGGCAGCCTTTCGACAGTGCTCGCGGGCATTTTCGGCGTCGTCTTCGTGCTGGCGTTTTTTACGGTTTTCTGGCTGCGGGCCCGCAGCCAGCGCAAGAACCAGGACAAATAAGGGAAGTTTGACATGCGCATTCTGATCACCGGCGCCGCGGGCATGGTCGGCCGCAAACTCATCGCCCGGCTGGCCAAGGACGGCACGCTGCGCGGCAAGAAGATCACCGCACTCGAACTGCACGACATCGTGCCGCCGCAGGCGCCGACCCTCGACGGTGTCAGCATCCATACCCATACCGGCGATCTCGCCGAGGCGGGCGCCGCCGAAAGCCTGGTCGCGTCGCGTCCCGACGTCATTTTCCACCTCGCCGGCATCGTGTCCGGCGAGGCGGAAGCCAATTTCGATCTCGGCTACCGCGTCAATCTCGACGGGACGCGGGCGCTGTTCGATGCCATCCGGTTGGGGGGCTTTGCGCCGCGCATCGTCTTCACCTCATCGATCGCCGTGTTCGGCGCGCCGTTCCCGGATGTCATCCCCGATGACTTCCACCCGACGCCGCTGACCTCCTACGGCACGCAGAAACAGATGAGCGAGGCGCTGCTGGCCGACTATACCAGGCGCGGTTTCTTCGACGGCATCGGCATCCGGCTGCCGACGATCTGCGTGCGGCCAGGCAAGCCCAACAAGGCGGCCTCCAGCTTCTTCTCCGGCATCATCCGCGAGCCGCTGAGCGGCCACGAGGCGATCCTGCCGGTGCCGCGCTCGGTCGTGCACACCCATGCCAGCCCGCGCTCGGCCGTGAACTTCCTGATCCATGCGGCTGAAATCGATGGTGCGGCTGTCGGGCCGCGCCGTAACCTGACGATGCCGGGCGTCGCCGTCACCGTCGGCGAGCAGATCGAGGCGCTGGAACGCATTGCCGGCGCGAAGGCAGTGAAGTTGATCCGCGAGGAGCCAGATGAGACGATCTGGGCGATCGTCAAGGGCTGGCCGACGCGGTTCGAGGCGCGGCGGTCACGAGAACTCGGTTTTGTGGCCGAGAAGAGTTTCGACGAGATCATCCGCGCCCATATCGAGGATGAACTCGGCGGCAAGATTCCCGGTTAACCGTCTGCGGGCCCCCATCACGTTCGATCGGGATGGGACAGGCCTAGACGCTGCCCGTCAGGCTCGCTGAAAGCAACAACAGTCCGAACAGGAAGACGAAGGCGGCGCCGCCGATCTCGACGACCGAATGGATGCGGTTGCCCATGCGGCCGTCGCCGGCGAAATAGACCGCCCAGTTCTTGGCGGTCACCGCGACCGTCGCCAGCGCGGACACAGTGATCGCGGTTCCGATCGACATCGCCAGCACTGACAGCAGCCCACCGAGCCAGAGCCCGTTGAGCAGTGCGAAGCTCAGCACGATCAGCGCGCCGGAGCAGGGGCGGATGCCAACCGCCGCCACCGCCGTCCAGGCCGTGCGCCAGTCGAAGCGGTCGCCCGACAGCAGCGCCGGATCGGGCGCATGCGAGTGGCCGCAGGTTTCGCAGACTTCGCCGGCCGCATGGCCATGATGCGCATGATCGCGCGCGCCATGGTCATGGTGGTGGTCATGCGCGCCGTGATGGTCGTGCGAATGGCCATGTGCATGGTCGTGGTCTTCATGAACGTGCAGCGCATGCGAATGAGCATGCGCCGAATGAGCAGCATGCGAATGGCTGGCGTGGGAATGCCCGGCATGAGCCGCCGACAGGCTGTAAGCGGGCGCCCCGCCGAACAGGCGCGTGATGGAAGGACCGAGCTTGCGCCACAGCAGCCAGGCGCCGAACAGCGTGACAAAGACAAAGCTCATGATCTCCATGAACCAGGCCGCGTCGGTCATCGAGACGGCCGTGCCGCGCAGCACGAAATAAGCGAGCGCCATCACCGCTACCGCGGTCAGACCCTGCAGCAGGGCCGAGACGAAGGACAACAGGATGCCGCGCCGCAGCGCCACTTCATTGGCCACCATGTAGGACGAGATCACCGCCTTGCCGTGGCCGGGGCCGGCGGCGTGGAAGATGCCGTAGGCGAAGGACAGGCCGACGAGTATCCAGATCTTGCTGCCGTCCTGGCGCATCGCCTTCATGGCCGTCGCCAGCGCACGATAGAATTCCTGTTGCCTCAGATTGATCCACATCAGGACGTGGGCGAACGGACCAGTGCTGGGCGCCATGCCGTCATTGACGCCGATGCCCAGCGAACTCTGGGCGTGCGCGGCGTTGGCGAAATGCATCGTGACAAAGGTGAGGGCCAACAGGCCGAATGCCAAACGCAGGGACGGTTTCGTCACCGGGTTCATCCTTCTGGCTGACAGTTCAGTTCGAGCTTGGTGGCAAAGATCTTGCTCATGTTGGTGCCTGTGGGGTCGTTGAAGAAGGCATCCGTCAGGGTTTTCTGGTTTTCCTTGATGGCTTCGTCCGGATCCGGCCGGATGACCTTGCTGGCGCAGTTCGGCGGCAGGCCTTCGACCGTGATGTTGGAATCCTCGGTGAAATCGATCGCCGTATAGAAGGTCGGATCGTAGACGCCGATGTCGACCTTGCCGGTCAGCTTGATCGGCACCTTGGGTTCGGACTCGAACAGGATGATCAATTGGTCGTTGTCGAAATTGGCCATCAGATGTGGAGGCGGCACCATCGTCACGTCCTTGCCGTTCTGCGTGACGAGTTGGAAATAATTGAATTCGGCCAGAGAGGCATGAACGGTGTCGGCGACCTCCTTCAGCTCCTTGTCATCAAGCTTCAGGTCGGAGTTCTTGTCGAACTCCATCATCACCGTACTCGAAAACAGGTCGTCGAAGCGCCAGAGATGGCGTAGCGCTTTCACGCTTTGGTGATCCGGAGACAGGATCACGTCGAGCCGCGCCTCGGCGAAAACATGCGGATGCACATAAGCCGGCCCCGTGGCGGCAAGAGTCGCCGCCAAGCCCGAAGCCAACATGATTGCGTGCCGTTTCAGGTGCATTCCCGGTCGCGATTCCCTTGGCTTCGGAGAAAGCCCGACAGTTACCACAAAGGGGGCGAAATTGGGACCGCGAGACGATTGAAACGGATCAAGCAATCTCACGCGTCCTGAACCACTGCACCAGGAAGTCGACGAAAACGCGGACCTTGGCCGGCAAATAGCGGCGGTGCGGGTAGACGGCGAAGATACCGCCGCCGGACAGGATGCGGTCGTCAAGCACCGTCACCAACTGGCCGCTCTTGAGATCGGGCGCGGCGATGAAATCCGGCAGGATGCAAAACCCGAGCCCCGACATGGCGGCGGCGCGCGCCGCCATCGGGCTGTTGACCTCGATAGGGCCGGACACGGCGACGCTCAACTGATCGTTGTTGTCGCCCTTGAACGCCCAGTTGTTCAATCCGCGGCCATTGGTGTCGACGATGCAAGGCATGTGGCCGAGATCCTGCGGCCGTGTCGGCATGCCATGCTTGGCGATCAGCTCCGGCGACGCGCAGAGCTTTACGGAGAATGGCGCCAGCCGTCTGGCGATCAGCGACGAGTTCTCCAGACGCGATATGCGCACCGCGAGATCGAAGCCTTCCTCGACCAGGTCGACGAAGCGGTCGTCGAGCTGGATGTCGAGCACGATGTCGGGGTGCTGCTTGGCGAAATCGATCAGCGACTGGCCGACCGGCGCGTCGGCGAAGGTGCGCGGCGCCGACAGCTTGATCCGGCCGCGCACATCGCTGGAGGATTCGCGCACCGCGTCGGCCAGGCTATCGACTTCGCGCACGATCTCCGAGGCGCGCCGGTAATAGGTATGACCGGCCTCGGTCATCGAAAACTGGCGCGTGGTGCGGTTCAAGAGCAGCGCGCCGAGCTCGTCCTCCAGCTCGCGTACATATTTCGACAACAGCGCCTTGGAGCGGCCGATCTTGCGCGCCGCCGCCGAAAAGCCCTCGGCCTCGACCACATCGATGAAGGCACGCATGCGGGTCAGTGTGTCCATGGATCAGGCCTTTCGTGCGGCGTCCAAAGCGCGTCGCGTCGAAGCGGATTCATGCGACGCGCTTTGAGTTTTTGTTTGATGCATGTCGTCATCGCAAAACCGAGGTCACTTTTGCGCGACATGCATTAGAAGTTTTCGGCCGAGCCGTATCAGGGCAATGTCGCTGCCGGAAGGGCCCAGCAGCGACAGGCCGAACGGAGCGCCGGCGACCGAGCCGATGGGCAGGGTGATCTGTGGAAAGCCCGACAGGCCGGCAAGGCACAGAAGATGCAGCGCCCGCTCGCGATAGGCCTGGAACTGCTCGGGTGTGCTGTCCACATAGGGCGCCGGCCCCGGCACCGTCGGCAGGATGAGGAATCCGTCCTCGCCGAGCAGGGCGCCGAGTTCGCCGCGGAAGGTCAGCCGGCGCACCCTCTCGGCCTGTGCCGTGCGGTCATCGACGGCACGGCCAAAGCCGAATCGCTCCTCGACGCCGGGGCCGAGGTCGCGCTCGCCGCTGGTGATCCATTCGCCATGCACCGCCCAGGCCTCCCTGGCCTGCAGCCGGCGAAAGCACCAGTAGAGTTCATCCGGGGAAGAGCTGAAGCGCGTCGTCGGCATCGCCGGCGCGCCGAAGACCGCGCTCGCCAGCGCCGTCATCCCGGCATATTCGTCGAGCGCCGGCCGGGCGACCATCTCGTCCAGCCAGGCGAGCGTCAGCGGACGGTCCAGCGTGTGCTGGTGCGGGTCGCGGCTGAGCAGAAGCTTGCCGACGGCTTCGTAGGTATCGATGTCATTCGCGAACCAGCCGAATGTGTCGAAGCTCGGCGCCAGCTTCATGGTGCCGTCGAGAGAGATGCGGCCATGTGTGGTGCGCAGCCCGATCAGCCCGCAAAAACTCGCCGGCGCGCGGATCGAGCCGCCGGTGTCGGAGCCGGTGGCGATATCGGCCAGCCCACCCGCGACCGCCGCCGCCGACCCCGACGACGAGCCGCCGGTTACGCGGTCGGGCGCGGCAGGGTTTACCGGAAACGGGAAATGCGCGTTCTGGCCGAACAGCGCGAAGGCAAGCTCGTCGGTCTGGGTCTTGCCGACAAAGCGCGCGCCGGCGTCGAGAATCATCTGGATGGCGGGGGCGGTGCGCGAGGCGGCAGGGCTTTCGGCGAATTTCCGCAAATTTCCGCAGCCGGTGCGGTAGCCGGCAACGTCGTAGATGTCCTTGACGGCCAGCCGCAGTCCGGCGAGCGGGCCGAGCTTGGCATGCGCCACCGGCACTTGGCGAAGATCGAGAAAGGCGTTGAGAGGGCCGTGCGTGCCTGTCATTGTTCGATATCCGGATACGTTTGCGCCAACATTGTTCGGTGCCGGAAATTTTACAACCTGAGATACGATTTTTATTGATTGTGACGGCCACCGGCCATATATCGCGCTTGCCCAAAGTCGCACGTGCCTGTGGGTGTCCGCCGATCCTCGAATGGTGAGGGCAATCGGTAAGGTAACTGGAGCTAACCCCTCCAGTCGGTTTAGCGGCCAACCGCCAGACCGAGGACACCTTGAAGCAACGACGGTGCGGGCCTTTCTGGTTCTCTGCCGGTTGTCCAAAGACCGGGGTTACTGAAGAGGCACACCTTCATTGCCGGCAGTGCGGAACGGGGTTCTCCCAATCCAAGCCAAGGCAGACAAAGCGAACCGAAGCCGGGCAAGGCTAGGTTCATCGCCGCGAGACGGCGTTTCATGGTTCCGGGGTCTCCACCGGCTGGTTCCATGGATTTTCCGTCCCGCCTTTGTTTGACCGCGTGTTCGCGAGGCCGACAGCCCGCGTCCGCACCCTTGTGCGCGCCGAAAGGCGTGATGGAGATACCGATGGCTACCCAGCGCATCCTCGACTTTCTCGCCACCCGACGTCCGACCGGCCCGTGCCTCGTCGTCGATCTCGATGTCGTGCGCGACAATTTCCGCGCCTTCGAGAAGGCGCTGCCCGATTCCAAGATCTACTATGCGGTGAAAGCAAACCCGGCGCCGGAGATCCTGCGCCTGCTTGCTGCGATGGGCTCGTCCTTCGACACCGCATCCGTTGCCGAAGTCGAGATGGCGATGGACGCCGGTGCGCCGGCCGACCGCATCTCCTTCGGCAACACCATCAAGAAGGAGCGTGACATCGCCCGCGCTTACCAGCTCGGCATCCGGCTGTTCGCGGTCGACTGCGTCGAGGAGGTCGAGAAGATCGCCCGCGCCGCTCCCGGCGCGCGCGTGTTCTGCCGCGTGCTGACCGATGGCGAGGGTGCCGAATGGCCGCTGTCGCGCAAGTTCGGCTGCGTGCCGGCCATGGCCGTCGACGTGCTGCGCCATGCCAAGGGCCTCGGCCTCGACGCCTATGGCGTGTCGTTCCATGTCGGCTCGCAGCAGACCGACCTGACCGCCTGGGACCGTGCGCTCGCCGACGCCAAGACGGTGTTTTCGACGCTGGCCGAGGAAGGCATCGTACTCAAGATGGTCAATATGGGCGGCGGTTTCCCGACCCGTTATCTGAAGGACGTGCCGGTGGCGCAAGCCTATGGCCAGGCGATCTTCTCGGCGCTGCGCAAGCATTTCGGCAATGCGCTGCCCGAGACCATCATCGAGCCGGGCCGCGGCATGGTCGGCAATGCCGGCGTCATCAAGTCGGAAGTCGTGCTGATCTCGAAGAAGGCCGACAACGACAATGTGCGCTGGGTGTTCCTCGACATCGGCAAGTTCGGCGGTCTGGCCGAGACGATGGACGAGGCGATCCGCTACCCGATCGTCACCGCGCATGACGGCGGCGAGACCGCGCCTTGCGTGCTCGCCGGCCCGACCTGCGATTCGGCCGATGTGATGTACGAGAAGACGCCGTACCCGCTGCCTCTGTCGCTGACCATCGGCGACGAGGTGCTGATCGAAGGCACCGGCGCTTACACGACCACCTATTCGGCGGTCGCTTTCAACGGCTTCGAGCCTCTCCGATCCTACGTGATCTGACGGTTCGAAAGAGCCGGTCAGATCATCCCAGGTGGGCGCCTGTCGCCCGCCCGGGTTCGCTTGTGGAACAGATCTCCGCTCGTGAAGGATTGCGGAAATGGACATTGCAAATTTCGTTGTTGAGGACGCCGCGCACGGAATCTCCCCCCTTGAGAGGGAGATGGCCACGAAGTGGCCAGAGGGGGTCGGTTCGACCGGATGCGACCTCCTGCGGCGTATGGATGTTGGCGCTTCACGCGCGACCCCCTCTGTCGCCTTTGGCGACATCTCCCCCTCAAGGGGGGAGAGTGCCCGCGCCATTGTCGTCATTGCCGAAACCGCTGGTGACGTCGCGGCCCGCGAGGCGCTGCTCGACGACGCCATGGGGCCGAAGCGCAAGACAAAGTCATCCGAAAAACTGCGGCGCGGCCGCCGGCCTTCCGAAGGCCTGGCTTTCGTTGCGCGCGATGCATCCGGCTCCGTCATGGGCACGGTGCGGCTGTGGGATGTGACGCTCGGCGAGGCCGGTCCGGCAGCACTTCTGCTTGGCCCGCTTGCCGTCGATCCGTCGCTCAAGAATGCCGGCATCGGCTCGGTGCTGATGCGCCATGCCATCGCCGAGGCGGCGCGGCTGGGCCACGCGGCGATCCTGCTGGTCGGCGATGCGCCTTACTACGGACGCTTCGGCTTTTCGGCCACCAAGACCGGCTCGCTTGCCATGCCGGGGCCGTACGAGCGGCACCGCTTGTTGGCGCTGGAGCTGGTGGAGGGCGCGCTTGACGGCGCGCGGGGTACGCTGAAGGCATCCGGCCGCAAGCTGAAGGCGCAGGCGCCGACTCTGGCGGCCTGAATCATCCACCCGAACCCGAACAAAAACGCCGCCCGATAAGGCGGCGTTTTTCGTGATCGGTGAAGCGATCGGCGGTTGTGTGCTCAGCCGATCAGCTGGCTGAGCGCCATGGCGACCGTCATGTCGCCCTCGACCTTTATCTTGCCGGTCATGAACGCCATGGTCGGGTTCAGGTCGCCTGATATCAGTGAATCGAGATCGTCGAGCGAGAGCTTGATGGTGCAGTCGGTGGGGGCGTCGGTGGTCGAAACAGTTGCGCCGTCGATGACGATGACGCCGTCGCTGCCGGTGTCGAATTTCACGGAACGATCGAACCCGCTGCTGGCCACGCGCGACTTGATCTTCTCGGCAATCTGCTGAACGCTCACGCTGTTCTCCTGTTCTGGTTGCATCTGCTTGTCTGGTTGCACCTGTCGCGCAACGGCGCTTCGGTCCGGCCGAAGCCCATGCCGCATCTGTGGCGATCACAATCGCTGCCGCATATAGCTTTGGATTGACGTTTACGTCAACGCGAATTGCAGCGGCTGGTTCCTATCGCCGCACCGGCGAAACAGCCGGGACCATCGGTGCGTGGCCGTGCCGGGTGGCGTCAATGCGCGCTGACCGGCTTGGCCGTCTCGGGCGCGGTTGTGCCGGATTCCTGCCGGCGGCGCAGCCAGTTGTCGCGGATCTCGTCCTTGCTCAGGAAATTGACCTGGTCGACCAGAACCTCATGCACGAGGTCCGCGCCGACACGGGTATTGACAGTGTCGCGGATGGCGGCGCGAAAGGCATCGAGGTCGATCGTCGCCCTCTTGGTGAAGTCGATCTGGGGATTGGCGTAGAGGTAGGTGTAGACCTGGTCGGTGATCAATGCCTCGGCCGGGACCGAGAGCTTTTTTATCTGCTCGGGCTCGACGGTGTAGACGAGCTTGGCCAGGAAGTAGCCGTCGATCCTGGAATCGCGGATCAGCGGCACCGAAATGATGTCGGTCTTGACGTAGTCCAGCCCGCCCAGCATCGGCTTGGGTTTCTCGCCGACGCCGCGTTCGCCGGCGGCCTGGAACGAATAAAATACCGCGCCGAGGGTGGCGGCGCACACCCAGACCGCGATGGCGATGACCTTGATCATTCGGAGACCGAGCCCGACATTGTCGCGCTCTAACCTTTCAGCCGGCCGAACTCGCCGGCGGAATAGGTACCGTCGGTTTCGGCGCGCTGGATAGCGCTGCGCAGGAGGCTGGCGACTTCGTTGACGGCGCTCAGATGCGCCAGGATCGCCGCCTCGTTGCGGGCCAGCTTCTGCCGCAGCCGGGTCAGGCCCTCGCGGTGCTGTTCGAGGAATTCGGCTTCGCTGCCGCCCTTCATGGCGCGCGTCAATTCGTAGAGATAGCGGCTCTTGCGGGCATTCGACGCCTTGAGGTCATAGCTGGTGTCGCTGCGGATGCCGGCGGTCTCTTCCTCGACCACCTCCTCGATGCGGCCGATGATGGCGGCAAGATTTCCGGGGCGCGCGAACGGAATCGACGCTTCCGACGCAGTCGCGCGCGCTGGCAGGTTGGCGATGAATTCGGATGAGTCGGCCATGGTGTTTCCAGTCTAGATCTTGATGTCTGTTTTTATGGTTGTCTCGTCGCCGGTCATCGACCTGGCGGCCTTGCGCTGCAATTCCTGGACGAGCGAGATGGACAGACGGGTTTGCTGATCGATCTCGATCTTTCCGGTCCATTTGAAACCGGGCCGATCGGCACCTTGCGCTTGCCGTCGAGATAGTGGTCGGCGAGCAGCGACTTGGCGATGCCGATGCCGCCGCGATCGGCCATGACGTCGGCGACGCGCTCGGCGAGTTGCGATTTCCACATGTCGCCGGCGAGACCCTTGCCATAGACGCCCTCGGTGTCCTTGGGCAGCATGTTCTGGATGAAGGTCTGCAGCACCATGGCCTCGAACTTCTTGAACTTCTTGGCCGGATCGGTCCCGGCGGCGTGTTCGGCGGAGGCGCGCGACAGGATCGAGCCGGCGTCGACCGATGCGGCGGCGTCGACCGAGAACGTGCCTGCGGCACCGCCGGCACGCTTGGTCAGCGCGGCACGGGCAGCCTCGATGTCCGCCGGCTCCGCGGCTCGGGCGACATCCATAACGATGTCGCTGGGTGGAGAAATCGCCAAGAAAGTCCGCCTTTTGCCGGTTTTCCTTTAGCCAGACCATGCCTCAAGAAGCTTGTGGCAGGCTTGCGGGCCATGCTCGGCCTATTCGTCGGCTTCATGGCCCCGCTTCTGCGCGATCAGATCGAGGCGTTCGCGGTCGGAACGTTCGCGCTCGTCGCGGTTGCGCACGTCCTTGTAGGCGCGTTCGACCATGTTGGTGCGGGCGGTTGCCGCGGCGATGAGGCCGGCTTCCTGCCTGGCGCCCTCCAGGCTCTTCTCTTGGCGCGCCACCGCCTGGGCGATGCGGCGATGATAGAGATCGGGGAACAGGCCGGAAAGCGAATTGTCCTGGTCGAAGTGTCCGATCAATTCCCTGGCCTCTGCCGCGGCGGCGTTGGCGGCGGCCAGGAAGGTGGCGTGACGGGTTTCATGCAGCGCCTTCAGCTGTTCCTGCACCTTGACCAGTTTCTTGAGGCGATCCTTGCGCGTGCTCATGTCACCTCGCCAGCGTCAGGTCGACGAAGCCATTGACGAACAGCGACAGCATGGTGCCGACAGCGAAATAGAAGATGATCATGCCGCCGGCGATGACGAAGGGCTGGGAGATGAAATAGATCGGGATCTGCGGGGTCAGCTTGTTGACGAAGCCGATCGTCAGATTGACCAGAATGGCATAGGCGACAAACGGGCTGCCGAGGCGGATGACCAGGAAGAAGGTGTCCGACACGGTGTCGGTGATGTCGACGAGGGCCGCCTGCGGGTTGAAGAAGACGTTGACGGGCGCCACCGTATAGGAGGCCACCAGGGCGCGCACGATCTCATGGTCGAAATCGAAGACGAACAGCATCAGCAGCGCCGAGAACGAGATGATGGCGGCAAGGGCGGCCTGCGGTTCCGGCTCCTCGATCGCCGGTCCGCCCGAGCCGCCATAGCCGATCAGCATGGCGATGGCCGAACCCATGAAGCGCAGCGCTTCCATGTAGAGCCTGGTCATGGCGCCGATCAGACCGCCGACCAGGAGTTCCGAAATGATCATCGGCACCAGGACCTGCGGGCGCGGATCGACGAAGGGAAAGATGCGGTCCCAGAGGAAGGCGAGCAGGCCGCCGGTGGCGGCCACCGCCACGAACAGCCTGACCTGCATCGGGACGCGCGCGCTGGACAGGCCCGGCATCAGCATGAAGCAGGCGCCGATGCGGCAGAAGGCGAGGAATGCCGCGATGACGACCGCTTGCGAGAGAACGCTCACGATATGGTTCCGAGCACCCTGATCTCGACGCCCTTGGCGATTTCGACATGGGAGAGCACCGGCAGCGTTGTGAACAGGCGCTCGATGATCATGCGCACATAGGGGCGGGCGTCCGGCGCGGTGACGAGGACGAAACGTTCGCCGGCTTCCAGGTGCTTCTTGATCGCCTTGGTGGCGTCCTGGCCGAATTCTTCCAGCTGGCGCGGATCGATGTCGAATTCGCGCACCTCGCCCTTGGCGTCGCGCTTGAGGCTCTGGTGGAAAGCAAGGTCCCAGCGGTTGCCGAGGCGCAGCACCTTGAGCACGCCGCCCTCGGACAGGTCGCCGCAGATCTGCTGGGCCATGCGGATGCGGACATGCTCGACGATCTGCTCGGTGCGGCGCACATGCGGCGCGATCTCGGCGATCGCCTCGATGATCAGGTGCAGGTTGCGGATCGAGACGCGCTCGGCCAGAAGCAGCTTCAGCACGGCCTGCAGGCCCGGGTAGGAGATGTGCGTGGTGCAGATCTCGTCGGCGAGCTTGCGGTATTCCTGGTCCTGGCGTTCGAGCAGCGCCTTCATGTCCTTGTAGGATAGAAGCTGCGGCAGGTTGTTGCGGATGACTTCCGAGAGATGGGTGAGCAGCACCGACATGTTGTCGGCGAAAGTGAAGTTCTCGCGCTTCAAATCCTCGGCGAAGGTTTCCATGACGGAATAGGCGCGCATGCCGAAGGCGGGCTCGCGGATCTCTTCGCCCGGTATTTCGGGCAAGTCGCGGTTGCCGAGCAGCACCATGATCTCACCGACGCGCATCGAATATTCTGCGACCACCGTGCCGTGCACCTTGATCTGGTAGCTCTTCGGCGGGATAGCGAAATCGTCGGCAACGCGCACCTCTGGCACGACGAAGCCGTATTGCTGGGCGAATTTCTTGCGCATCTTGGCCATGCGGAAGACCAGTTCCTGATGCGAGACCAGCAGCCGGGTCGAAAGCTGCTTGCCGATCAGCAGCTCGATCTCGGCGGTGGCGAGCGAGGCCTTGACCGAGTTCTTCTCTTCCTCGGCCTTGGTCGCCTTCTCCTGGCTCTTCAGCGCCTCGGCTTCGGCGACGGCGCGGTCGTGGCGCATCGGGATGACGTAGCCGAGGCCGGCCATGCCGGCGGCGAGCGCGAAGAAGGGAAACAGTGGCAGGCCAGGCATAAGGCCGAGCAGCACCAGCAGCGCCGCCGCCACATAGAGGGCGCGCGGATGGGCGCCGAGCTGGCCGAACACGGCCTGGTTGGTGGATCCGCGGGTGCCGCCCTTTGAAACGAGCAGACCGGCGGCGAGCGACACGATCAGCGCCGGGATCTGGGTGACCAGACCGTCGCCGACCGACAGCTTGATGAACACGTCGGCGGCCTCGCCCATGCCCATGCCGTGCCTGATATAGCCGATGGCGATGCCGCCGACGATGTTGATGGCGGTGATGATGAGGCCGGCGATGGCGTCGCCGCGGACGAATTTCGAGGCGCCGTCCATCGAGCCGAAGAAAGACGATTCCTCCTCCAGCTCGCGGCGGCGCAGCTGCGCCGTCTTTTCGTCGATCATGCCGGCGGAGAGATCGGCGTCGATCGACATCTGCTTGCCGGGGATGGCATCGAGGGTGAAGCGGGCGCCGACTTCGGCGATACGGGTGGCGCCCTTGGTAATGACGATGAAGTTCACCACGATCAGGATCATGAAGACGATCATGCCGATGACGAAGTCGCTGGCCATGACCAGCTTTGAGAAGCCGGCGATGACATAGCCGGCGGCGTGCGTGCCCTCATTGCCATGCGACAGGATCATACGCGTGGTGGCGATGTTGAGCGATAGCCGCAGCATGGTGGCGATGAGCAGCACGGTCGGGAACGACGAGAAATCGAGGGGCCGCTGGATCCACAGCGCCACCATCAGGATCAGCACCGAAAGCGCGATCGAGAAGGCGAGGCCGATGTCGATGAGGAAGGCGGGGATCGGCAGGAACAGAACCGCCAGGATGACGACGATGCCGAGCGCGAAGAAGATGTCGCGGCCGTTCTTGGCCACCGCGCCGGGCTGGATGCTTTCGCTGATCGCCATTCTCGTCCTCGAACCATGGGCTGCCAAGCATGCGACAGCCCGGCGAGGGTAGCTGGCCAAGCTTGCGCGAGGGTGGGAAAGTGGCCGAACCGGATGCAACGCAAGAAGGAAGACCCATGCTCCTGATCATCGGTACGATCCGTTTGCCTCCCAATATGTTCGAGGAGGCAAGGCCCGCGATGGAGCGCATGATCTCGGGCAGCCGTGGCGAGGACGGCTGCCTTGAATATTCCTATGCGCGGGATGTGCTTGACGCGGGGCTGATCCGGGTCACCGAGGTATGGCGCGACAAGGCGGCACTCGATGCGCATTTCCGCTCGCCGCACATCGCCGAGTGGCGTTCAAGCTGGCCGGCACTCAGCATTGGTGAGCGTAACCTCGTGCTCTATGAGGCCGGCGAGCCTATGCCGACCTGATCGAATAACAATCAGGATACCGACTGACGGCGGAACCGGTGGCTTCACGACCAAGGGGCGGGAAAGACCGAAATCAGCCGGTCTCTCGGCCATAATGGCGCCTTTGATGTCGGCATTGTGGTTGTCTTGCCGAGCCGCCCGGCGTATCAGGCGGGTCTTCCATTGCCTTTCATTTCGGCGAGCCGCCCCGGTGCTTTCCAGAACCCACAGCGAAGTCTACGCCCGCCGGATGCGCGCGGTGCTCCTGAGGTCAATTCCTCTGCTCGAGGCGCGCGGCATCGCCGTGGTCATCCTGGCTGGCGTTGTCGGCGTCATGGCGGGCATTCTGGTCACCGCGATGAGCCAGATCGTGCAGGACCTGCACGGCTTGCTGTTCGGCGTTCAACCTGGCGGCCGGCTTTCCGGCATGTTCTCGCTCGCCAATCCGATGCAGGCGCTGGTCCCGGCAATAGGCGGTATCCTGCTCGGTCTGAGCGTGATCTGGCTGAGAAAGCGCAAGTTCCGCACACCCGTCGATCCGATCGAAGCCAATGCGCTCTATGGCGGGCGCATGTCGCTCACCGATACTTTCGTCATCGTCTGCCAGACGATGATCTCGAGCGGCTTTGGCGCCTCGGTCGGGCTGGAAGCCGGCTATACACAGGTCGGCTCCGGCCTGGCATCGCGGCTGGCGCGCATCTTCAGGCTGCGCCGCAACGATGTCCGCATCCTGGTCGGCTGCGGCGCGGCCGGGGCCATCGCCGCCGCCTTCGACGCGCCGCTGACTGGCGCGTTCTATGGCTTCGAACTGGTCATCGGCATCTATTCGGTCGCCAACGTCGCGCCTGTCATGACCGCCGCTATCTCGGCCTCGCTGACAGCGGAAGTGTTCGGCGGCGTGCCGTTCCCGCTGGAGCTCGCCGGCCTGCCGGCACTGACGCCCAGCCAATATGTGCCGTTCCTGCTGCTCGGCCTGCTCGGCGGTGCCGCTTCGATCGCCATCATGCAGTTGGTGACGCTGATCGAACGCGGCTTTGCCAAACTGTCGATCGATGCCTCGGTGCGGCCCGTCATCGGCGGTGTCATTGTCGGCCTGCTGGGCCTGGTTACGCCGCAGGTCCTGTCCAGCGGCCATGGCGCGCTGCATCGCGAATTCGCCATGAATTACGGGCTGGCGGCGGTGGCCAGCGTCTTCGTGCTGAAGCTGGCAGCGTCGGCCATTTCCCTAGGCTCCGGCTTTCGTGGCGGCCTGTTCTTCGCCTCGCTGTTCCTCGGCGCGCTGCTCGGCAAGGCGTTCGCCGGCGTGATGGCGCTCGTCTCACCGGCGACCGGCATCGACCCTGCCGTCGCCGCCGTCGTCGGCATGACTTCGCTTGCCGTCGGTGTTGTCGGCGGCCCGCTGACGATGACCTTCCTGGCGCTGGAATCGACCCGCGACCTGACGCTCACCGGCGTGGTGCTGGCGGCCTCGATCATGGCGGCGATCCTGGTGCGCGAAACCTTCGGCTATTCGTTCTCGACATGGCGCTTCCATCTGCGCGGCGAGACCATCCGCAGCGCCCACGACGTCGGCTGGATGCGCAGCCTCACCGTCGGCTCGATGATGCGCGAAGACATCAAGACCATCGATGCCTCGACGAAGCTTGCCGCCTTCCGCAAGGAAATCCCGCTCGGCTCTGCCCAGCGCGTTATCGCCGTCGACCCGGGTGATGAGTATGTCGGCGTGCTGATCGTGGCCGAACTGCACAGCGACCCCTCCGATGACGATGTGCCGGTGCGCGATCTGGCCCAGTACAAGGATGCCGTTCTGGTGCCAAGCATGAACGTGCAGGCCGCCGCCGAGACGTTCCAGCGCGCCGGCGCCGAAGAACTGGCCGTGGTCGAGGACTTCACCGATCACATCGTGCTCGGCCTGCTGACCGAGGGCCATTTGATGCGGCGCTATGCCGAGGAGCTCGAAAAGGCGCGCCGGGACCTTTCCGGCGAAGGGTAGGGGATTCTCCTGCCCGTCCTCGTGTCGTCCGGCAGACACATCCTGCTCCGGCGCAAATATCCTCCTGGCTGCAAGCCTGGCCCGAGTAGTGCCGCGGTCCTGGCCTCATGCGCGGCTTGCCAGCTGTACAGTGGTACTGTACATTTCGTTAAGTGAGGTGAGGAGACGGCATGGGCAGGGCTTCCGGCCAGACTTCAGTGAAGACGCTCGACGCATCAGCCGCGACCCATGCCCATCAGGTGCTGGGCATGCGGCTCAAGGGCCTTCGCCTCGCCCGCAGGCTGTCATTGCGCGACCTCGCGGAGGCGACCGGGACCAGCGCCAGCTTCATCAGCCAGCTCGAACGCGGCCTGACCGGCGCCAGCACCGCTTCGCTCAACCAGATGGCTTCGGCGCTTGGCGTCAGCGTCGCGATGCTGTTCGAGGAAAGTGCCGCGCGGAACCACGGCGTGCTTCGGCGCAGCGAGCGGCCGAGCCTGCCGCCCAGCGACGGCTGCCGCAAGATGCTGCTCTCGCGCCCGCCGCTGAGCGACATGGAGGTCTATGTCGGCGAATTCGACATAGGCGGCTCGACCGGGCACGACCAATACACGCATGGCGACGCGCATGAGATGCTCGTCGTGCTGCGCGGCATCGTCGAGGTCTCGCTCGGCGAGGCGCGCCATGTCCTGGAAGAGGGCGACAGCATCGAATACACGACATCGACGCCGCATCGCAGCGAGAACATCGGCGGTGGCCGAGCCGAAGTGATGTGGATTATCGCGCCGCCGACCTCGGCGCGCGCCGAACTCGATCAATACACGGCCTGGAAACCGCTCGCGGCCAGGTAGTCCGATCAAAACGCGGGCATGAATGGGAGAGTTAGTGTCATGTTGAAATCGAGATATGCAAGGCTTGGCGCCGCTCTGGCGCTCGGTATCCTGACAGGCGCGGCCTTTGCGCAGGACAAGCCGGTGGCAGGCGAGGTGAAGGAGGGGTCGCTCAAGGGCAAGACCCTGACCTTCGTCTCCTACGGCGGCATCTACCAGGACGGCCAGGCGGCGGCGCTGAAGGAGTTCGTCGACAAGTCCGGGGTCAAGCTGCTCAATGACGGGCCGACAGAGATCGCCAAGCTGCAGGCGCAGGTCGAGTCCGGCAATGTCACCTGGGATGTCGTCGACACCGACGACCTGCCGCCTTACGTCTATTGCGGCAAGCTGTTCCAGAAGCTGGATCTGACGAAGCTCGACGTCTCGAAGATTCCGGCAGGCCAGGTCGGCGAATGCTCGGTGCCGGCGATGAACTACGGCGTCGTGCTGATGTACAACAAGGAAAAGTACAAGGATAACCCGCCCAAGAGCTGGGCCGACTTCTTCGATACCCAGAAATTCCCCGGCGTGCGCGGGATCGACGGCTCCGGCAGCCCGACCGGCGGCTTGCTGGAACAGGCGTTCAAGGTTGCCGGCGGCGACCCGAAGGCCATGACCGTGGCCGATATCGACAAGGCCATCGACGTGGTCCGCAAGCTCGGCCCCGATACCATTTTCTGGAAGACGGGGGCTGAATCGCAGCAGCTGGCGGAGTCCGGCGAGGCCGACATGCTGATGATGTGGACCGGCCGCGCCATGACCGCCGTCAAGAACGGCGCCAAATATGCGCCGGCCTGGCAGGACTGGCTGGTGGTGATGGACCAGATGACGATCCCGGTCGGCGTCAAGGATACGGACGCATCCTACGCGCTGCTCAATGCCTATCTCGGCAAGCATGCCCAGGAGGTCCTGACCGAGCAGACGTCCTATACGCCGATCAACAGCGACGCGCAGCCCAAGGTCGACGCTTCCGTCGCCGCCTTCCTGACCAACACGCCCGAGCGCCAGAAGCAGGGCTACAAGCAGAACTTCAAGTTCTGGGTCCCGAACTTCGCGGTGGCGCAGGAGAAGTGGTCCGCGCTGATGGCCGGCAACTGACCGGCTGAGTGAGGCCAATCCCGTGAGCGCGCTCGAACCGACGACGCCTTCCGCCGCGAACCGGGCGGGTTGGGCATGGAGGCCGTACGCGCTCACGCTGCCGGCACTGCTCCTGCTGGTGGCCGTGATCGGCTACCCGCTGCTCACCATCGTGCTGCGCAGCCTGTCGGAGCCGCAATGGGGCGTGCAGAACTACATCTGGTTCTTCGGCGCGCCCGTCAATCTGACGGTGCTGCAGCGCACCTTTGTCATCTCGGCCTGGGTCACGGTGGTCTGTGTGGCCTGTGCTTATCCCTATGCCTATCTGATGACCGCCGTCGGGCCGCGCGTGCGGCTGATCTTGGTGCTGTGCGTGCTGATCCCGTTCTGGGTGAGCGGCGTGGTGCGCACGCTCTCCTGGGTGATCCTGCTGCAGGATTCGGGCGTCATCAATTCGTTGCTGAGGTCGGCCGGTTTTGACGGCATCCGACTGATCCGCACGCAGACCGGCGTCGTGATCGGCATGGCGCAGGTGCTTTTGCCCTTCATGATCCTGCCGCTCTATTCGGTGATGAAAGGCATCGACCTCAGGCTGATGCGGGCGGCGCAGAGTCTTGGCGCGCGACCTTCCCGCGCCTTCTTCACCGTCTATCTGCCGCTGTCGCTGCCGGGCGTCTATGCCGGGGCGATCATCGTCTTCATACTGGCGCTGGGCTTCTATATCACGCCGGCGCTGCTCGGCGGGCCGCGCTCGACCATGCTGTCGACGCTGGTCCAGACCCAGGTGCTCAGCCTGCTGCAATGGGGCCGGGGCGGCGCCATGGGCGTGGTGCTTCTGGTCACCACCTTCGTGCTTCTGGCGCTGGCGGCACCGGTGATGCGCTCGCGCTATCGGGAAGCGGAGCGACGCTGATGGAAATGAAGCCGCTCACCCGTGTGATTCTCGGCCTCGTCTGCCTGCTGGTGGCGATCTGGCTGGTGGCGCCGACGCTGGTCGTCGTGCCGATGTCGTTCAACGGGAACAAGTCGCTTGCTTTCCCGCCGCAGGGTTTCTCCTGGCAGTGGTACCAGAATTTCCTCACCAATCCGGACTGGTCCTCCAGCTTGCTGAATTCGCTGAAGGTTGCCTCGATCGTGGCGGTGCTGGCTACGGTGCTCGGCACGCTTGCCGCCTTCGGCCTGGATCGCATGAAGGCGCGGCCCGCCAATCTCCTGCGGATGCTGATGCTGACCCCGATGGTGGTGCCGGGCGTCGTCCTGGCCATCGGCATCTATGCCGTCTATCTCGATGCCCAGCTGGTCGGGACGCTGGTGGGGTTCGTGCTCGCCCATACCATCCTTGCGCTTCCCTTCGTGCTGATCGCGGTCTCGGCCAGTCTCGAAGTGTTCGACAGGCGCCTGGAAACGGCCGCCGCAAGCCTTGGCGCCGGTGCGCTCGCCACGTTCCGCACCGTGACGATGCCGCTGATCCTGCCCGGCATGCTGTCCGGCCTGCTCTTCGCCTTCGCCACGTCCTTCGACGAGATCGTCGTATCGCTGTTCATCACCAACCCTATCTCAAGACCTTGCCCGTGCAGATATTCTCCTCCATCACCCGCGACGCCGACCCGACGGTCGCGGCCGTCGGCACCATCCTGCTGTGCGCCACCACGATCCTGATCGGTGGCGGCATGCTCCTTCTTGGCCTTGAGCCGAAGGGACGCCAATGAAGCGGAAACAGGAGAGCAAGGGTGCGGCGATCGATCTGGAGTCGATCAGCAAGGCCTATGGCGGCTTCAAGGCGCTGGACGGCATTTCGCTTCGAATCGAGCCCGGCGAGTTCATGACGCTGCTCGGCCCGAGCGGTTCGGGCAAGACCACGACGCTCAATGTGGTCGCCGGCTTCACCGATGTGACTAGCGGCAAGCTGATGGTCGGAGGAAAAAGCGTGGTCGGCGTGCCGGCGCACAAGCGCAATATCGGCGTCGTCTTCCAGCATTATGCGCTGTTCCCGCATATGAGCGTCGGCCGTAACGTCGCCTATCCGTTGACGCTGCGCGGCATCGACCAGGCACAGCGCAAGGCGCGCGTGGCAAGGGCGCTCGACATGGTCAAGATGGGCGATTTCGCGCATCGCTACCCCAGCGAACTGTCGGGCGGCCAGCAGCAGCGCGTGGCGCTGGCGCGCGCCATCGTCTTCGACCCGCCGCTGTTGCTGATGGACGAGCCGCTCGGCGCGCTCGACAAGAAGCTGCGCGAATGGCTCCAGCTCGAGATCAAGCGCATCCACCGCGAGCTCGGCACCACTTTCGTCTATGTGACGCATGACCAGGAAGAGGCGCTGGTCCTGTCCGACCGCATCGCCGTGTTCAATCGGGGACGGATCGAGCAGGTCGGTACCGGGCGCGAGCTCTACGATGAACCGAAGACGCTGTTCGTCGGCCGCTTCATCGGCGACTCCACCGTGCTGCGCGGAGAGGCGCGAAGCGACGGCGCCAGCACGGCGCTGCGCATAGCCGGCGAGACGGTGACGGCGCCGCGCCGGATCGCCGGGGAGGCCAGCCCGGTCATGCTGCTGCGCCCCGAAAAGCTCGCTATCCGCCGGCCTGGCCAGAGCGCGGCGGCCACCAACCGGCTGCCGGGGACGATCGCGGAAGCCATCTATCTCGGCTCGGGATCGAAATACGAAGTCAGGCTCGCCGACGGCTCCACGGCGATCGTGCGCTCGCCGCTGACCGGCGAGAGCTTTGGCCTCGGCGAGACGGTGGAGCTCTGCTTCGACGGTGCCGACGCCAAGCTTCTGGCCGACGACAGCACGGCCGACACAACGCTGACCTGATCCCAATCAATCCGAAAGTCATCCCATGCAAGCCAAGCGCAACGGCGACATATCGTTCTGGTATGCGGATCTGGGCGGGGTTCCCGCGCCCCGGCCACCCTTGCCCGACGATATCGAGGCGGATGTCGCGATTGTCGGTGCTGGCTATACCGGGCTGTGGACGGCCTATTACCTGAAGAAAGCGAAGCCCTCGCTGCGCATCGTGCTTATCGAACGCGAGTTCGCCGGCTTCGGCGCATCGGGGCGCAATGGCGGCTGGCTGTCGGGCGGCTTCGGCTGGTCGCGCGAGAAATATCTGAAGACCTCGACCCGGCAAGGCGTCACCGCCATGCAGAAGGCGATGGCGGGCTGCGTCGACGAGGTGATCCGGGTGGCGACGGAAGAGGGCATCGATGCCGATATCCGCCGCGTCGACAATCTGACGGTCGCCACCAATCCGGCGCAGCTGGAACGCGTGCGTGAGGAATGCGAGACGATCCGCTTGTGGGACGCAGACCCTGAACGCATCGAGCTGCTCGACGCCGAGGCGACCCGGGCGCGCATCAACATCCGTAATCTCATGGGCGGCTTCGTCATCCATGGCCAGGCGCGCGTGCAGCCGGCCAAGCTGGTGCGCGGGCTTGCCGCCGCCGTCGAGCGGCTGGGCGTGCCGATCTACGAACAGACAACGGTTACCGCCATCACCAAGGGCAGCGTGACAACCGACCGGGGCACGGTGCGCGCGGAAACCATCATCCGGGCGACGGAGGGGTTCACGGCCGGCATTCCCGGCGAGGAGCGGACCTGGCTGGCGCTCAACAGCGCGCAGATCGTGACCGAGCCGCTGTCCGAGGAGCTTTGGCGCCAGATCGGCTGGGAAGGCCACGAGCTTCTCGGCAATGCCGCACACGCCTATTGCTATGCCCAGCGCACGCGCGAGGGCCGCATCACCATGGGCGGGCGCGGCGTGCCCTATCGCTACGGCTCGCGCACCGATATCAAGGGGCAGACGCAGCAGGCCACGATCGATCAGCTGCACCAGATCCTGATGACGCTCCTGCCGCAGACTGGGGGCTGCCGCATCGAGCACGCCTGGTGCGGTGTGCTCGGCGTGCCGCGCGACTGGTGCACGACCGTCGGCCTCGATCCCGCGACCCGCATCGGCTGGGCCGGCGGCTATGTCGGGCTTGGCGTGTCGAGCTCCAATCTCTCGGGGCGCACGCTTGCCGACCTGATCCTCGGCCAAGACACGGAGCTGACGCGCCTGCCCTGGGTCAACCGCACCGTGCGGCGCTGGGAGCCGGAGCCATTCCGCTGGCTCGGCGTGCATTCGATGTACCAGCTTTATCATCTCGCCGATCGCCGCGAAGCCGCCGGCCTGGCACATACTTCCAGGCTTGCCGCCCTGGCCGACAGCATCACAGGCCATTAGGGCGGTTCAGCGTTGGGTGGAATCGTTGACCCACTCTAAGTCTTTGTTATTTCGCAATTCCGGGCGGAAAACCGTTGCATTTTTCCCGGAATTGCTCTGATCCATGGAGTCCGACTTGATCGATCTTTCGACCTTCCACGACCTTGCCAAGGCTGACATCGGCGCGTTCTCCCCAAAGCCCACCTCCATCGAGGGCAATCAGGTCGAGGCGGTGCGCTCGCTCTTCCAATCCCCGGACGGGACCGTCGATGTCGGGATCTGGGAGTGCACGCCCGGCCGCTTCACCGCCGATCGGTCGGGTTCGTCGGAAATATGCCACATCATTTCAGGGCGGGTGGAGGTGAGCCGCGCCGACGGTGAGGCGCGCGAGCTGGGGCCGGGCGACCTTCTCGTGCTGCCGCGGGGATGGAAGGGCGAATGGCGGATCCGGGAGACCACGCGCAAGCTCTACATGATCCAGTCGGCCGGCTAACCGGCGGACACCAGCTCTCCGCAGCGGATCAGTGCTCGATCGGCCCCTTGGCCATCACCAGCGCGGTGCCGGCGGTTGTCGGGCGCTCGATCACGCGACGCACGCGCGGCGGCTCGCTGCCGCTGTGCAGCGCCCGCAGGCGTTCGCCGACCGTGGCGTCGGCTTGGGTGATGCGGCCATTGTGGCGCACATATTCGAGCCAGGTCGGCGTGTGGTAGTGCTCGATCCAGATCATCGGATTTTCGAGATCTCGCGCCAGCGTCCAGTTGCGGGCGCCGTCACGGCGGCGGATGCGGCCGCGTTCGGCCATGGTGGCGAGGAATTCTGCCTCGTCCTCATGGCGGATCACATATTCGATCATGATGGCGATGGGACCGCTGCGCGGCTTCAGGTCCAGCGCCAGATGCGGCTCCTTGAAGCGGTTGAGCGGGTCGAGGTTCAGCACCTGCTGCTGCGGCAGCGGCAGCACAAGGCCGATGGCGCCGCCGGCCAGCATGGCGATGGCGGCCGCGATCAGCGCGGTTTCAGCGCCATGCGCATCGGCGACGACGCCCCAGATCCAGCTGCCGAGCGCGATGCCGCCGAACGTCGCGGTCTGGTAGACCGACAGCACCCGGCCGACCACCCAGCGCGGCGTCGCCATCTGCACGGTGACGTTGAAATGCGAAAGCGCGATCACCCAGCAGGCACCGCCAACCAGCAGGCCGAGCGACGTCTGCCAGGCATGCGGGCTGATCGCCGCATTGAAGGCGCAGACCGCGAAGCCGGCAAAGGCGCAGCGCACCATCGTCTCGCTGGAGAGCAGCTGCCGCAGCCGCACGCTGATCAAGGCGCCGCCGACGGCGCCAATGCCGAAGGCGCCCAGCATGATGCCGTAGGTCAGCGCATCGCCCTTGACGACGTCGCGCGCCACCAGCGGCAGTAGTGCTAACACCGCGCCGGCGCTGAAGCCGAAGGCGGCCCCCCTGACCAGCACCTTGCCGATGTTGGGCGACATGGCGACATAGCGCAGGCCGGCGCCCATGGCCGCGCCCAGCGACTCACGCGGCAAGGTCGATACCGGCACATCCGGCTTCCAGCGCGCCATCACGACGATGAGGCCGATATAGCTCACCGCGTTCGCCGCGAAGGCGGCCGCGGCACCAGCGGCCGCGACGATGATGCCGCCGATCGCCGGACCGACACTGCGCGTCAGGTTGAAGCCCATGGAGTTCAGCGCCACCGCGGCGGGCACTTTGTTGCGGGGCACCATGTCGCCGACCGAGGCCTGCCAGGATGGACTGTTCAATGCCGTGCCGCTGTCGATCAGGAAGGTGAAGGCAAGCAACGTCCACGGCGTGATCAGGTTGCAATAGGTGAACACGGTCAGCAGCAGCGAGACGACCAGCATGAAGATCTGGGCAACCAGCATCACCTTGCGCCGGTCGAAGCTGTCGGCGATGGCGCCGGCGACAAGCGCAAACAGCATGATCGGCAAGGTGGTCGAGGCCTGGACCAGGGCGACCTGATAGGGCGAGGTGGCGATGGTGGTCATCATCCAGGCCGCGCCGACACCCTGGATCAGGCCACCGAAATTCGAGACGAGGCTTGCGGCCCAGACGGCGCGGAAAATGCCATGCCGAAAGGGCGCCAGCGCCGAGACGCTCTCGCTTTCCGGCTTTTCGTCAATCATGGATGGGTCCCTGCCACGGCCTGCGGATCCTTGCGGTGATCCCTTTCCCCGGATCGTTAGCCGAAACTATGGCATCACGCAGCAAAGGGCGAATGTCTTGCGTGGAAGATCATGGTCCAACAAGGGGATAGCGAAGGGCCACGCAGCCATCAGCCTCGCAAAGCTATCGTTGGCGTCTGCGCTCAGGCCCTTTTCAACCCGCCTCATTGTCGGCGGCCCGCAGTGCTTCGGTTAGATGGCCGGCAGTCTGGCCGCCGGCGTGCAGGCGGAGGAAAAGCTCCATACCCACCAGCCGCATCCGCGATGCCTGGTCGCGCCTTGCCAGATCGATCAGGTCGTCCACGGAAGCTGCCGGCCATTTCATGGCATCGCGCAGCAAGCCGCCGCGCAACAGCCCTTGCGTGCCGGTGGTAAAATTCGCGGAAACCTGGAACCCGTTCTTGCGGGCATGAACATTCTCACGCGGAATGTGTTTTTCCGCCACCTTCTTCAAGAGCCATTTGCCCTGCTTGTGGCGGTATTTGTGCCGTCTCGGCAGATGGATCGCGAAGTCGATCAGCCGGTTTTCGATGAACGGCACCCTGAGCTCGACCGAGGCCGCCATGCTGAGCCGGTCATGCCGGTTCAGCAGATCCTGCATGTGTCCATACAGGTCGTGCAGGCAGCAGCCCAGGAAAGCGCGATCGCTGAGCGACGGCAACGGCTTCAACCGATCGAAGATCTTGGCCTGAAGGAAATTCAGTTCCGGCGACAGCGCCCTGAGCACGATGTTGCGATCCCAGCCATGGGCATTCGCGATCGATGTCCGGAAAGGGGCGTATCTCTGGCGTTCGAATCGCCGGGCTAAGTAACGCTTCGAACGAAACAGGCGTCCCGGCCATGACCAGGGCCGCCACAGCCTCATGCTGGCCTCCTGCCAATCATAGCCGCCAAAGAGCTCGTCGGCGCCTTCGCCGGTCAAAAGCACCTTGACGCCATCGGCCCGGCATTGCTCGGCAAGCGCCAGCAGGCAGGCATGGCTTGCATGCCAGCCGTCGCTTTCCAGGTGCCAGATCGTCCTTGGCCAGAGTTCCAGAAAGCGGTCCTTGTCGATAGGGATCCTGTGCAAGGTCACGCCGGCATGGCTGGCGGTGCGTTCGGCATCCTCGGCTTCGCTGTGGCCGATGCGTGGGTCAACGACATAGGCCGACATTTCCGGCCTGAACCGTTTCGCCAGCGTCGTGACGAGGCCGGAATCGATACCGCCGCTGCAGGCCGCGGCCAGGCTGGTGTCAGCAATGCAATGGAGCCCGACGCTGTCCTGGATCAATTTTTCCAGCGTCGCCATATGCTCGGCGTCCGTTGCGTCGTCGCCGACGATGCGGGCCGCGTCGAGCACATCGAGGACGTGCCAGAAGCAGCGCTTCTCGATGCCGGCGTCGGTGATCTTCCACAGGCCTGCTGGCGGCAGCCGCTCTATGCCCTCGAACAGGCTGGAGCGGGAGTCACGGCTCTGCCAGGCAAGGCGCAGGGTGATCTCACGCGCGTCGATGGCGCGGGCGACGTCGTCACAGGCAAGGATCGCCTTGTCCTCGGAAGCGAAGAGGATTCGCTCGGCGGTCTCGGCCACCGACATCGGCTTGATGCCGAGACGGTCGCGCGCCAGCCAGAGCGTGGTGGCCCGCCCATCGAAATAGGCAAGGGAAAACATGCCGTCGAACAGCGGAATGGCCTTGTCCGGCCCCCAGTGGTGCAGGGCCTCGAGAACCACCTCGGCGTCCGAGACCGTCCGGAACCGCCTGCCTTCGACTTCAAGTGTCCCGCGCAAGGATCGGTAGTTGTAGACCTCGCCATTGTAGACCAGCACACCCTGGCCACAGGCCGTGAGCATCGGCTCACGCGCATGCTCGAGAGATCGATGATCGAGAGCCGCCGGTGCCCCAGCGCCAGCCGGCTGTCGTTCCACGTGGCATGGTCGTCAGGACCGCGATGCGCCAGCGCCTGCATCATGCGGCCGACGGCGGCGAGATCGCCGCCGGAGACAGGGTTCCGCTTGCGCCATACGCCGGCTATGCCGCACATGGTCCGTCGGTCGGTCCTGGCTGCTCCGGGGATTTGCGAGAAGTCATCGGGACAAAATGATCGCCTGGCCGGGAATGGCTATACGGCAATCTAGCCAGAACGGGCGCCGCCGCAAGCGGACCGCTGTTTTCAAGCATTCCGAGTTGAAGCCGCCGCACCCTTCCCGAGGGGTTTCAGAACCCGTTCTGGATGCGCTCGAAGATGACGCTGGCGAAGGCCGATATCTGGCCACCGATGAACGGGCCGGTGAGCGCCACCACGAGCATGATGGCGACGATCTTCGGCACGAAGGTCAAGGTGATCTCCTGCACCTGAGTCAGCGCCTGGATAAGCGCGATGCCGATGCCGACCGCCATGGCGACCAGCACCACGGGCGCGGAGGCGGTCAGCACCGTCCACACCGCATACTGGACGATGTCGAGAGCGTCGGCCTCGTTCATGTGGGCGGTTGGCCTAGCTCGCCGGCTTGATCGATACGCCCGCGCCGACCGGCACCGTGGTGCCATCCTGGAGCACTGCGATCAGTCCGTTGCTGCCAAGCGTCACCGAAGCCACAGTGCCTGACGTCTTGCCGTCGGCCGAGGTGATGTTGCGGCCTATGAGAGCGTCGGCCTGCGACAGCGCCGAAGACTGCATGATCTGGTCGAGCTTGGTGTTGGTCTGCACCGACTGCTCGACCTGCGAGAAGGTGGCGAGCTGGGCGACGTATTGCGTCGAATCCATCGGCTTGGTCGGATCCTGGTTCTTCATCTCGGCGATCAGAAGCTTCAGGAACGAGTTGTAGTCGACAGCTGTCTTGGATGCCTGCGTGGTGGTCTGGTTGGCGCCAACCGGTATCGTCGTCGTCATGTCCACGGTCATCAGTAGCGTGCTCCCACGGCCAGCGGGCGCGAGGCGCCCGGAACATCGTCATTGCCGCCAAGCGCGCGGCGTTCGAGAGGATAAAGCGAACGGATCGCCTTCAATGCCTCGTAGATATGATCCTCGCCGACCATGCGATCGATCTGTTTCAAGGCGCTGCAGATCTCGGCATCCTCGAAACTTGCAATGAGCAGCGGCAGCGAGCGGCGGAACATCTCGCGTGCTTCGCCAGCGCCGGCAGGGTTGATCAGCATGACCTGCACGATGAAATAAAGCTGCCTGAGCGGCGTCGATGCCTGGTCGGCCTGGATCACATGGCTCTCGATCAGGAACTGCACGTCGTTCATCAGCTCGACGGTGACCTTGCGGTCGACACGGATGACGGCGCCATTGATGTAGATCTTCTCGTTGGGCTTCAGCGAGATCTTCAGCGTGTTGGTCATTGAATGCCGTCGCGGATGATCTGGGATACTTCGATCAGCCCTTCGAAATTGTTGGTGCGTCCCTGGCGGATGTCCTCCGCTTCGCGCAGCAGCCACAGGCCGATGGAGATCAGGTTGGCGCGCAATTCCTTGGGGAGCGCGTTGTCGCTGGAGCCGAGGTCCTCGACGAAGGCGGTCCAGACGCGATTGGTGAAATGCAGCGCCTCCACCGCCTCCATCGAATCCTGGCCGGCCACCGCTGCCGCCGACAGCATGTCGATCGAGCGGGTCAGCAGCTCACGCTCGCGGTCCTTGGCGTCCGCGACAGAGGTGCTCTGGATGTCGGCGTAGGAAAATTGGTACATCGTCGGCTCTACCGTTCCGCTGGGAGTTGTCAGGTCAGGTAATTCAACAGGCTGAGCTGCTGCAGGCGCGCTGTCAGGGCAAAGGACGTCTCGATATGCTGCGTCAGGTCGGCGACGCGGGTCGCGGCTTCGGCGGGATCGACGGCCTCGAGATCGAGAATGTGGCGTTCGAACAGGTCGACTTGCGTCTTCATGCGGTCACTGGCGTCGGAGACGCGCTTCTGGACAATGCCGGTTTCGGACTGGACCTGGCCGATGCCGCTCAGCGCCTCGCCGACCAGCGACTGCGAGCGGGTGATGATCGTATCCTTCGCCGCCTGGCTGATGTTGGTGGACATCAGGCTCGAGACCATTGCGGCCGCCATGGCGAGCTTCTTGACACCATCGCTGTTGGCGCTGGTCGAGGTCGCGGTGGTTTCGTTGAGCGCGATGCGGCTGACGATCTGCTGGTCGGTGGCATTCGACATGTTGGCCTGCCAGCCCGCGCCGAGGAACTGTGGCGTGACATCGTTGGTGATGAAATCGTCCATCTGGGCAGCGGTGATGGTGGCAGCGGCCGGATCATCGGGCGTGAAACCGAACTTGGCGACAAAGGACGCGTCGAAAGCGGCCTTGGCCGGCGAACCGGCCGCCGTGAAATCGTTGATCGGCTTGACGTCGGTGTTGGTGCCGGCGAACAGGTATTCGCCATTGACGCTGGTGTTGAGGATCGAGGCAAGCTGCTGGATCGTCGTCTGGCCGGTCGATTGGGTCAGGCTGTCGGAATTGTCCCCAGACGATGCGGTGGTCAGGCTGGACAGGAAGGTCTGCGCCACGCCGGAGAGCTGGCCGAGCGAGGTTTGCGTCGATGAAAGCCGGGCGGCGACCAGCCCGTTGGAATCGATAATCACGTTCAGCCGGTCGAGGTCGCGCGAGAAGGTGACGGACTGAGCGGTGCGTCCGCCCAATGCCAGACCGACATCGGCGACCTTGCCTGTCGAGGATTCCTTCGTTGCCTTGACGAGGTCCGCCTGCATGCGCATCTGCTGATAACGCATGGCATTGGAGATGGCGGCCGAGGAAACTGAGGTCATGGATTATCCCACCGCGTTCAACAGGGCCGTCATCATATCGTCGACGGTTTTCATCATTCGGGCTGACGCCTGATAGGTGTGTTCGAGGTCGAGCATCAGCGACATTTCCTGGTCGACATTGACGCCGGTCGCATTGGACAGAGCCTCGGCGCTGCGCTGTGCCAGCGCTTGCTTGGCATCGGCGGCGGTGGAGGCCTGCTGGCGCATGCCCTGGAGCCAGCCGATCGAATTGGCGGCATAGTCGGAAACGCTGGACGTCGCTGAAATCCCGGCGGCGGGGTCAAACGTCATCGGCTGGTCGAGCCGGTCGCCATAGGCAACCAGAAGGCTGGAATAGGAAGCGCCGCCGCTGGCGTTGGCGACATAGGCCGCGCCGTTGGCGCCGCCATCGCGCAGCAAGGTCGGGTTGCCACCAGCGCTCGGATCCATCGCGGCATTGATGCTGATCGTGCCCGCAAGGCCATTGACCAGAGTGCCCGCGGCTGGCACCTCGGGCCCGCCAGACCAGGTGAACAGACCAGCGGCGTCGGGCATGGAAGGCGCGGTTTCGGCAAAGGCCGTGATCAGGCCGCGCGCGGTCTCGTCGAGCTGGCCCTGCATGGCCGAGGCGACGCCGTCACGCAACTGCAGCAGGCCGGCAAGCTTGCCGCTGGCGCTGGTGTTGCCGCCGGTTCCTGCCGAGACCGGCACGTTGTCGATATAGACGGTGTTGCCGGCGGCCCCGGCGGCATAGCCGGCCGATGGCGTGAAGCTCACCGTGCGCGGTATCGTCTCGAACAGCGTCGTGCCGTCACCCGTGGTGATGACCATGTCATTGTCGCCGCGCGTGAAGGTCGAGACCGGAACATAGTCCGCGATCTTCTTCAGCAGCGCGTCACGTTGGTCCAGCGCGTCGGAAATATCGGTGCCGGAACGGGTTCCCGAAATGACCGCCTGGTTGGCGTCCTGGAACTGGCTGAGCAGCGAATTGAGGTCCTTGACCGCCGTGTCGATCTGGCCGTCCGTCTGGGTGCGGAAAGCCTGAATGGCCTGGGAGCCCTCATTGAGAGAGCGGACGACCTGCCTGGCCGCGTCGATGACGGTGGAGCCGAGATTCTGGTTGGACGGCGAGGTAGCGTAGAGCTGCAGCGCCTGCTGCAGGTTGGCGATGGCGGTCGAGGGGGAGGAGGCGTTGTCGACGCCATTGACCGACACGTCGAGCTGATCCATGCCGCTGTAGAGCGCGTTCTGGCCGCTATAGGCCGACAAGGCGCCGAGGTTCTGCCGGAACAGCAGGTCATTGGTGACGCGCTGGATATCAACCGAACGGGCGCCGGGCGCCGTGCTGGTGATGGCGGCGATGCGGCGCGTATAGTCCGGATTGGAAGCGTCCGAGACGTTGCGCGTGACAACGCTGGTCTGCCGCGCGGTATTCATAAGCGCCGATTGGGCGATGCTCAATGCGGAGGATAGCGACATGCTGGTCTTTCACGGGCGGCGCCCGGTTTATCTCTTCAGGTTGACAAGGACGTCCATCAGGTCGGAACCGGTCTGGAAGACTTTCGAATTGGCGGTGTAGCTGCGCTGCGCCGCGATCATGTCGGTCAGTTCCTCGGCGATATCGACGTTGGAATTCTCGAGCGCGCCGGAGATGATGGAGCCGAGTTTGCCTTCGTTGGCAAAGCCGACGCGGACCGCGCCGGAATCGGTGCCCTGCGCGTAGACGTTGCCGGGAAGGGCCTTGAGCTGGTCCGGGCTCTGCACGTCGGCCAGCGGAATCTTGTAGAGCGGCTTGGTGGAGCCGTCCTTGTACTGCGCGTAGATGGTGCCGTCCTTGCTGATCTGAACCTTGTCGATGGTGCTCGGCGCGTTGCCGTTGACCTGGGCGTCGGAAACCGTGAAGCCGGTGCCGAGCTGGGTCAGCTTCGACAGATCGAGATCGAGGCTGGCGCCGTTCGGCACGGTGAATGAAACGCCGGTGGTCGCGCCGGTCAGCTTGCCGGTGGTGGTGTCGAAGGTCAGGTTGGCCGTGCCCAGCGCTCCGCCGGTGTAGGGGAACGATGTTCCAGGCGTGGCCTTCGACTGGTCAAAGGCCGATACTTCCCAGGTGCCGGGGCCGGTATTGGTGAAATAGACGTCGACCAGCACCTTGTTGCCGACATTGTCGTAGGCGACCATCGAGGACTTCGAGGTGTACTGTGCGCCTGCCGAGTTGGTGGAGGGCAGGTTGCCGGCCGCGACCGGGGTCGCACCCGCCGGCAGATTGCCGCTGTAGCTGCCCAGCGTGCTTGGCGTCGCCGTCATCCCCTGGTCGGAAATGACGACAGGGACCAGCCCTTCGAAGCCGTTGACCGTCGCCGCCGGCACGCCGTTGGCGTAGCTGTAGGCCATCAACTGGAAGCCGGCCGCGTTGACCAGTCTGCCCTGCGCATCGGGAACGAAGGCGCCGGCGCGGGTCAGGAAAGGCGTGCCGCCGGGATCCTGGACGACAAAGAAACCATCGCCGCTGACGGCAAGGTCGGAGACCGAAGTCGTGTATTGAAGCACGCCCGGATCGCTGACCGCCTGCCGGATCGTGGTGGTGATGCCGCCGGAATTATAGGCGCCGCCCGTGGACGGCATGATCAGCGTCGAAAACTCGGCGGAGGAGCGCTTGTAGCCGGTGGTGTCGGAGTTGGCGATGTTGTCGGCCGTCGTCGACAGGCGGTTTGCCTGGGCGTTCATGCCGGAAACGCCGGTCCGCATCATTCCGTAGAGGCTCATCGAGATGTCTCCGCAATATCCATGCCACTGGCGGCGAGGCTACGCGTCCTGTCTTGCGCGAGGCTGGCGCGGTGCTGCTTCAAAACACGAGCCGGTAGCCGAGGAAGCGTTTGGAATCGATCGGGTCGGTGCCCAGCTTCTCACGCAGTTTCTTGCGCAGTTTGCTGATGTGGCTTTCGACCACGTTCTCCTCGACCTCCTCGTCGAAGATGCCGTAAATGGCATTGAAGACTTGGGTCTTGGTGACGCGGCGGCCACGGTTGCTCGCCAGATATTCCAGGATGCGGCGCTCTCGGCGCGGCAAGGGCAGCGGCTGGCCGTTGATCTCCGGATCGCGGCCGTCCATGAAGATGCGCATGGCGCCGATCTCGGTGTAGGCGACATCCTCATTCGCGCGACGGCGAATGGCGGTTATGCGGGCGAGAATCTCGCGGATGTGGACAGGCTTGCGGATAACGTCGTCGACGCCACTCTCGAACAACCGCAGCGTGTTTTCCAGCGAATGCTGCTCGCTGAGCGCAATCACCGGGGCGCCGGTGCGGTCGCGGATCTGGCGTGGAGAAATGGCGCCGTCACGGCAGTCGCCGATAAGGAAGGCCCGCACCGAACGCAGGTCGGAATCGGCGGCCGAGTTCACCCACTCGCCGAATTCATTGGGCGCGAAACCGGCGCAGGCAACGCCTTCGCGGTCAAAAAGTGAATTGTACCCCTCTGTTACGAGCTCTCGCTCGTCAACGATAACGATCATCGGCCCCGCCTCCGAATCAGCTCATCTGCCCCGTGAGGAAAGGCGTAACGGCTGGCGGGAATCCTGAACACCATCATTTCTTGTAACTAGTTTCTTGGGAGTCTGGAATCGCAGCGGTTGCATTAGCGTGCAGCCAGATATGCCTGGGGTGGCAAGTCTTGATCAAATCAAAGCGCAGGCCCGAAGAAGTAAGTTCGGCCCATTAGAAGCAGAAAATGCGCTTATGGGTTGCAGAAGGCGCGGGCGTTGGCGGTCCATTTTCCAAAGCCGGTGGCAACCATGTTGGCGATCACCCGGCAGACATAGACCTTCTGCGCAGGGTCGTTGTCGGGACCGGCATGATAGCGGGCGACGGCCATCGACCAGGTCTCGTGGCGGGCATGGAGACTGGCCAGGAAGCGCGCCGCGTAGTCGACATTCTGGCGCGGATCGAGCATGTCCTCGACGCTGCGGAAATGCGCGGCATGGTAGTGGTGATTGATCTGCATGCAGCCGAGATCGATCAGCGTCTTGCCCTCGCGCTGCGCATTGGCGAAGGTGGCAAGCGCCTCGGCGCGGCTTCCCGGGAAGACCGCTTTTCCTTCTACATTCAACGCGTTAGGCTGAAGGCTGCCTTTCTTGCCGGTTTCGGTCAGGCCGACGGCATAGAGGATGCCGGCGGGCACGCCATAGCGGTCGGCGGCGCGCAGGATCTCGGGCTCGCAAGGGTTGGTGGCGGCGATGGCGCCGTTCACGAGACTAGATAAAAATATCGCCGCCAGCGCGCTCGCGAGAAGGCGAAGCGGCACGGCCGTAATCCTGCGCGTCATCATGACTACCCCTTGCGGATTGCTGACCCGGTTGCTGGCCGCCGGTCCCACTGCCGCCGCCGGAGTTTCCGGGCTGAAACGATGACTGGTCGCGGCCAGGTGTCGTGGTCAGGGAGGCGGTTGCATCCGTCCGAGTTGCCGCCGGGACAGCCACCGATGGTTGCATGATGGTGACCTTATCCACCTCGAATCCCAGGCCGCGCAGCGATTTCACGATCGCCTCGCTGTCGCTGGAAAGGCGGCGGTAGGCATCATGCGTTTCGGGCTTCAGTTCAATCGAAAGTTGTTCTCCCGAGAGGCGAAGATGGGCCGTCACCATGCCCAGCTCGGCCGGGTGAAGTTCTATCTTCAAGACATGTGTCGGAACGGCAACAGAGCCGGCCAGATGGCTGGTCGCCGACGCCATTGAAAGCGCTTGGCGCGGGCCGCCATCGGCCGCTATTGCATTGATTACGTTGAGGGCTGCCTGGCTCATCGGAGCCTGCGGCGGAGCAGGGAAGCTGCGCTCGGAAACCACGTCGATGCGCGCCGATGCCGGGAGCTGTTTTCCTGGATCTGACCGCAGCGATGACTGAACGTCGGCGATGGACTTCGGTTGCGGCGCCGCCTGTTTCGGCTCCGCGCCCGGCACCTCGGCCGGCGCCGCCTCGGGAAGCGGGCCAGCGGCGATCGCATTCTCACGCCCTGGCGCGCCAGCGGCGGTATCGCGGACGGACTGGCCGTCGAGCTTCGTCAGCGGCCCATCGACGAGCGATGCCCGCTCGGGCTTCGACATGGGTTCGAGATCGTCATGCCCGGCTGCGGATTTCGCCCGATAGGCCTTAGGCGCGACTTGCCCCCCGGGCGGCGGCTCCTGCCCGGTTTCGTCTGCATCGGCCGACGTGGCAGATGTCGAGAAGTGGCGCAGCTCATGAAACGCCATCAGCAGCGGCAGATGGTCGTCGAGCGGTGCGGCGCCAGTCGCCGGCGTTTCGGCGTCTGCGTCCTTGTCCGTCCCAACGTCCTTGCCGTCTTTCATCGATTTCGCGGCTGGGAAGCCGGCGGACGCGGCTCTCGTCTTGCCGACTGGCATCGGTTCGTCCTCGCCGGCTTGCGCCGCAAGGTCGGAGGCAAGCTTGCTCCAGCGCGGATCGCGCGAGATGGCCTCGGCCGCCGGCTGCTTTTCCGAGTGGGCCCGGCTTGCGCCGGCACGCACCATCTTGCCGAAACCAGCATCATCCGTATTTCCGGGCGTGGCCGACTGCTCCGCCGTCGTACGCGCGGCGGTAAATCCTGGCAGGGCCGGGCCGAGGTTGGGGGTCATTTCGGGGCGGCTCCAAGCATCTGGTCGATCAGGTCGAGCTGTCGACGGGTTCTCATCATGGCGGCGTCGGTCGGATCGGTTGTGCCGGGACCGGCAGAGGTGGCTGGCGCCGATGCAGGCAGGACCGTCGCTGAATCGGCTGCAGGCGCCGAAGCCGGCGCGGCGGCCTTTGTGCCGGATGGCGCAATGGCGGGCTGTTCGGAGACGGCACCTTCGACAGGCGGCAACCCGGCAGCGTCGTCGGCCTGTGCGGCGGCGGCCTCGGGTTCGGGCGGCGGGGCTACCCTGGTGGCTGGAAGGGAAGCCGGTGGCGCCACCACCTCACCGGCGATTGTCTGCGCGGCGTCGAGCAGGGCGCGATCACCGTCCGACAGCCTGCTGCGGTCGATCTTGCCAAGCTTGGCGCGAACATCCCCGATGGTGCCCGAGGTCACGGTGGACAGGCTGGAGTAGAGCAGGGCGCGCGGATCGCCCTGGTTGCTGTTGCCGTCGCGGCCCTGCACGGCCCGCGCCGAGGCGAAGGCCGACAATTCGCCAAGGCCGTCGATCGCGGCACGGCGGGCGATGCGCAGATAGATCACCTTCTCGCGCTCGGGATCCATCATCGAGGTGATGTCGGCCAGCTTGTCCTGGCCGATCGACATGTGCAGCGCGATGACGCCGGACACGAAAGAATCCGCGAACTGGCTGGCATAGGGCGAATAGAGATAGCGCTCGACATACTGGGTGGAGGCAAGCGCGAAACGCGCCGCATCGCCCTGCGCTGCGGCAATGCCGACCGAACGCCGCAAGGCGGCTTCCTCGACCAGCGTGCCGGGGCTGAGAAGTCTGGCCTCGTCGAGCAGTGTGAGCGCCACCGCCGGTTGATCTCCGGCAAGCAGCGACCCTTTGACCAGGGCAAGGAATGCGCCGAGATCGCCGGAGAGCATCATCGGATCGATCGGCGTCAGCGCTTCGATCGCCTCGCCGGGGCGGCCATTGAGATAGTCGATGACGCCCCTGGCGATGGCAAGGTTCGGCGGATCAGCGGCGGCGCGCGAGACGGCCGTCTCGACGGTCACCGGATTGCCGCCGCTCATGCCGTAGACCAGGAGCGCGCGAAAGTTCCTGGCGTCCTTGAAGTCCTCCGCATCCGCTTCGCGCAGGCGCGCATCGGTCATTTCGAGCAGCTTGGCCTGCATCGGCATCGCGGCGTGATCGCCGGCGGCGATGCGGTCCTGGATGAGTTGCAGCGAGCGCACGAGCTGGTAAGGCTGCAGCGTGTCCTGGGCGAAGCCGGCGGACGGATATCCGGCGGCCAGCAGCAACAGGCCCATCAAGCGGCTGATGACGGCCGCCCGCTTCATCCGCCGGTCGCCATCAGGATCTCGATGCGGCGATTGACCGCCGACATCGGATCGGCGCGATCCTTCGGCTGGCGGTCCGCGAAGCCGGCAACCTCGGTAATGCGGCGTTCGTCGACGCCGCCGCGCACGAGCATGTAGTAAGCGGAATGCGCCCGCGCCGTCGACAGCCGCCAATTGTCGTAACTGGCGCTGCGGAAGGGCCGCGCATCGGTGTGGCCATTGATACTGATCGTCCCCTTCTGGCTGTTGACGATGCGGCCGATCTTTTCCATCGCCAGCACCAGCTCGCGGCGCGGCAGCGCCGATCCGATTTCGAACATGCCGAAGTCGAGCTGATCGGTGATCGATATGACGACGCCTTTGTCGGTGGCTTCGACGGAGACGCCGTCATGCAGCTTGTCGCCAGGCTTGAAGGCATCGGCCAGCTGACGCTTGACCTCGGTGGCGGCTTTCAGCGCGGCGGCTGTCGGTGTCTTTTCCGCGGCCCCGGGCTTTGCAGCCTCTTGCCGTGCGACGGTCGCATCCATCGCCTTGCCGTCGGCCGCCATGGCGTCGCTGGCCATGGCGTCGCTGGCCTTGGCGTCGCTGGCCTTGGTGGCGCCGGCCTTGGCCATGGCGGCGTCCTCGCCATCCTGTGCCAGGGGCTCGAGCGGTGCGTCCTCGACCGGCGGTGCCGGCGGCACGGCCTTGACCTTGGCGACCTGTGTCTCGGCGGCCTTGTCGCCGGGCTTGAGCGGGTCGCCCTCGATCCTGGGGCGCTGGGCGCTTGCCTCGGCGACGGGCGCGGCGACCTGCTGCGACCAGAAATCCGGCTCGAAGGGATCACGGTAGGACGCGCCGCCGGAGGCGCCGGTCGCGGGACCCGCATTTTGCGCGCCGCCGTCGCCCTTCTGGCTGACATTCTGCATGACGCCGGTGTCGGTGGCGATCTCGGAGAGCACGGCGTAAGGGTCGGCGAAGAGGTGATCGTCGGACTGTTGCGGCTGCTGTGCCTGCTTGTCCTGCTTGCGGTTGGACGAGCCCACGGCGCCGATGCCATCCTGTCCGGTCTTGATGGTCGCGTCCTGCGGCTCGTCGGCCGTCAGCCCGACCGAGCGCGGCCCATTGCCGAGATCCTTAAGGCCCTTGCGGCTCGACTCACGGTCGACGAGCTTGACGGGATTGAAGTAGCTGGCCACGGCCGTCTTGGTCTGCTCGTTGGCGGCGTTGATCAGCCACATGACCAGGAAGAAGCACATCATCGCGGTCATGAAGTCGGCGAAGGCGATCTTCCAGACGCCGCCATGGTGGCCTTCGTCGTGGTCGTCATGCCCCCGGTGCACGATGATGATCTCGTGCCTGCCATGGTCGGCTTCGGCGACGCTCATGACAGCACCTCGGAGAGGGTTGCCGACCATTCGGCCATGCGTGTCTCGAACACGGCTTCGTCAACGGTGACCGTCAGGTCGAAGCCGGGCGCCTCGACGAAGTCGAGATTTGCAGCGCGGGCGCCAAGCGATGCCTTGAGCGTTTCGAACAGCGACAGCGGCCCACGAACGGCGATGCGCACCGCTTCGCCGTCGCCGACGGCTTCGCGAACCGCGCTGGCGAGCGCTTCAAGCGAGCGCCGCTGCAGATCGTCACTGACGACGCCGCCAATGATGCGGGCGACCGTTGCGGCGACAAGATCCGTCACACGCGCCTCCATGGCATCGATGCGCGACGAGACCGCCTTGCCGATATCGCCGCCGAAGCTTTCGAGAAAGATCCTTGCTTCCTCGGCATGCGCCTGGCGCTCGGTTTCCAGCGCTGCGTGATGGGCGGCCGAGAGCCGCTCTGCGAGCGTCGCCTCCGCCTGGGCGACCGCCTCGGCGATCAGCGTGCCGATATCGGCCTGCGGCTCGGCTGCTTCCGGCCTGTGCTCGGTCGCAGCCTGAACCTTGCTGACGCGCGGCGCACGCGGACCGAAATCGGGGAGAAGATCGAAAAGGGCTGCGGAGGGCATGGTTTAGGCCGCGACTTCCTGGGCGGCCCATTTGCGCAGGATCTGCGCGGTGCGCTCCTCGTTGATGTCGACCATGCGGGCAAGCCGCTCCTGCGGTGCCGGCCTGATCTTCTGGCGAAGATCATCGAGCGGGGTGGCGCCCGGCCGCGCGCCCGGCAAGGCGCCGATGGCGACACCTGCGTCGGCGGAAGCGGCCGCCTCCGGAGTCGGCAGCGAACGCTGGACCTCGTCGAAATTGGGGCCGGCTATGGCAGGCGTCGCCCTTGCCGTCAGTGCCGCCGCCATCGGGCGCAGGCCGAAGAAGGCCACCAGGAATACGACAACGATGAAGGCGCCGGCGTTGATCAGCGTGCCGGCATGTTGGCCGATCGAATCGAGCATTCCAGCCTGCGGGATCGCCTCGCCGTCCAGCCCATCGATGAACTCGACCGCCGAGACGTCGACGACATCGCCGCGCTTGTCGTCGAAACCGGTGGCCGACGCCACCATTTTCTGGATATCGGCGACGCGCTTGGCGATCTGGTCCGGCGTCGCGTCCTTGCCCAGGATCGCCTTCAGCCGGTCCTGGTTGACAACGACGGCGATCGACATCTTGGTGACTGTGTAGCCGTTGGAGACGGTGGCGATCTTCTTGGAGTTGATCTCGTAGTTGGTGATCTCTTCCTTGCGGTCGTTCTGCGAGGAGGATTGCGGGCCTTCGGTCGCCGTCGCCTGGGTCTCGGGCAGGTTCTGCTCGACGCTGGCGGGGGTGGAGGCCTGCCTCTGGTTGTTGTTCTCATTGGCGCGCACCGACTGCACCGAACGCTCGACGCGGGAATTCGGATCGAAGATGGTCTCTTCCGTCTGGCGGGTGTCGGTGTTGATCTCGGCCTTGACGCTGGCGCGGAAGTTGTCGGGCCCGAGATAGGGGGTGAGTGCGCGGCGGATATTGTCGCCGATCTGTGCCTCGACAGTCTGCTCGACACCGAGCGTGCGGGCGGCACTGGTGTTGGAGGGATCATCCCCGGCGGCCAGCAGGTTGCCGTTGGAATCGAGCACCGTCACCTTGTCGGCCGACAGGCCAGGCACGGCGGCGGCGACGAGATGGCGGATCGACTGGGCGCTTTTCTCGGCATCGATGCCGGCATAGCGGATGACGACCGATGCGGAAGGCTGCTGCTCGTCGCGGCGGAAATTGGCGCGCTCGGACATGACGATGTGGACACGTGCCGCCTTGATGCCCGATATCGACTGGATGGTGCGAGCGATCTCGCCTTCCAGCGCACGCACGCGGGTGATCTGCTGCATGAAGGAGGTGAGGCCGAGCGAGCCGACATTGTCGAACAGTTCGTAGCCGGCATTGGCGCTGGTCGGCAGGCCCTTTTCGGCGAGCAGCATGCGCGCCTGCGCCGTGGTGCCGGCCGGCACCAGCACCGAGGTCCCGTCGGCGCCGACATCGAAGCCGATGCCGGCCTCGCCCAGCACCAGGCCGATCTGGTTCACGTCGGAGCGATCGAGCCCGACATAGAGCGTGTCGTAGGCGGGGCGGTTGAGGTAGACCGAGGCGATGCCGATGACGCCCATCACCAGAACGGCGATGCCCGCCAGCATAGCGAGGCGCCTCACACCAAAACCGCGGAGATTCGAGATGATGCTCTGGATCTGTTCCGGCACGATTCAGCGACTCCCAGCATGACTGTCCGCCGGAACACTAGCCTCCGAAGCTTGTGCGAAAATGAAATCGGGCCGCGCTTGCGGCGCAGCCCCTTGATTGGAAATGGAAGAAGCCGCCAGCTATGGCGGAACTAGCCGTTCTTGAACAGCGACAGGATCGATTGCGAGGAACTGTTGGCGATCGACAGCGACTGGATGCCGAGCTGCTGCTGCACCTGCAGGGCCTGAAGGCGGGTCGATTCCTTGTTCATGTCGGCATCGACGAGCTGACCGACGCCGCGGTCGATGGAATCCATCAGGCTCTGCGTGAAGGTCTTCTGCAGGTCGATCGAGCTCTTGGCCGAACCGAGGATCGTGGCGGAGTCGGTCAACTGGCTCATCACCTTGTCGATCTTGCCGATCATCTGGGTGATGATGTCGTCGGTAACGCCGGCCGCCGTAATGTCGAGATTATAGGCGGAGACGTTGTCGATCTTGGCGGGGGTGCCTGTCACCGCGGCCTGGCCGGCGGTGTTTGCGGCGATGTCCGTGGCTCCGCCCGCGATCGCGGTGGCGTAGGCTGTATCGTACTGGCTCTGGGCGGCCGCGGTGGAATAGACCGAGGTCTGGCGGTCGAGCGTGCCGTAGTTCTTGACGTCGGTGGCGAGACCGGAATCGAACAGCTTTGTGCTCTCGACATCGATGTCGATCGTTCCGAGCGAAATGGCGCCGGATGAGGAGCGATTGAAGGACGACACGATCTTGGCGTCGGGCTGCACGCCATCATTGGGCGCGGCGACCTGCTTCGACGTCACTGAAAGGAAATTCGAACCCGAAAAGGTGGCGGCATCGGCAAAGGACTTCATCTGCGCCTGGAGCGCCGTGATTTCAGTCTGCGTCTTTACCTTGGCGGCGTCGGCTTGGCCGACGGTGGAAAGCAGCTTGGTCTTGATCTGGCCGATCGTCGTCAGGACATTGTTCATGCCGGTGTAGGCGGTGTCGACCTTCGAGGCGCCGAGGCCGAGCGCATCCTGGACAGTCGAGAGCGCCTGGTTGTCCGAGCGCATCGTCGTGGCGATCGACCAGTAGGCGGCGTTGTCGGAGGCCTCCGAGACCTTGTAACCGGTGGAGATCCGGGCCTGTGTCTGCTCGAGCGATTTGTTGGTGGCGTTGAGGCTTTGAAGTGCGGTCAACGCCGCGGCGTTTGTCATGATGCTCGCCAAGAAACTCGCTCCTTTTCCCACCCGGTCTCAAAAAACCGGCATTGCCCTCGCGAGCGTTCGCTCGCCCATGGATTGCCGTCGCGGCCACGGGCCGATTCGCCAATCCTTTGTAAGCTATTGGTTAACCATGACTAGCGCGTTATGGTTAACGGCCTGTTAAAGGCTCGCTTTTGAGGGTTAAGGACCGAGGGTTGCGCGGGGCTGGAGCAAACGCAAAACGGGCCGCGCTTTTGGCGCGGCCCGTTGTTTACTACGCTCTAAGGTTGAGCGAAGTGGATTAGCGGAACAGCGACAGGATCGACTGCGAGGAGCCGTTGGCGATCGACAGCGCCTGGACGCCGAGCTGCTGCTGAACCTGCAGGGCCTGGAGGCGGGTCGATTCCTTGTTCATGTCGGCATCGACGAGCTGACCAACGCCGCGGTCGATGGAGTCCATCAGGCTTGACGTGAAGGTCTTCTGCAGGTCGATGGAGCTCTTGGCGGCGCCGAGCTTGGTGGCGGCGGTCGTCATGTCCTTGAGCGCGGCGTCGACGACGGTCATCATCTGCGAGATCTGGCTATCGCTGGCGGCCGTGCCACCCGAGAAGATGGCCAGGCTGGCGACCGAATAGGTGTCGGTAGCCGCTGCGGCAGCGCCGAGCGTCGGGGCCGAAGCTGCTGCCGCAGCGCCGGTGGCGCCGAGGCGATCCGTGTCCAGAATGCCTTTGGCCGTCGGGGCCGCGCCGGCGTCATAGAGCTTGATGCTTTCCACGTTGACGTCGATCGTCGAGATCGAAACAGCACCGCTGGCGTCGCGGTTGAAGGCCGAAACGATCTTCACATCGGCCGCCGTGCCCGAAGCGGTGGACAGCGAAAGCATGTTGGTGCCGGAGAAGGTGGCGCCATCGGCGTAGGCCTTCAACTGATCCTGAAGCGCCTTGATTTCGACCTGGGTCTTTTCCTTGGAGGCGTCGGTCTGGCCGTAGGACGCGGTCAGCTTCTGCTGGATCGAGTTGATGGTGGTGATCGCACTGTTCATGCCGGTGTAGGCGGTGTCAACCTTCGAGGCGCCGAGGCCGAGCGAGTCCGAAACGGTGGACATCGCCTGGTTGTCGGAGCGCATCGTGGTCGCGATCGACCAGTAGGCGGCGTTGTCGGAAGCCTGGGAGACGCGATAGCCCGTCGAGATGCGGGCCTGGGTGTCCTGAAGCGATTTGCTGGTGGCGTTGAGGCTCTGCAGCGCCGTCAATGCGGCGGTGTTCGTCATGATGCTGGACATGGCTACTCGTACCTTGATTTTACAGGTGTTTTTTTTTTGACATACCGGCTTGTCCGGTATGACGGAGCGGCATCATGCCAATGATCGTCGAAAGAGATCACCCGCCATCTGCGAGCGACTATGGCGGCGAGTTCCTACCAAAGACCTAAATCCGACGGTTAATCGAAAATAATCTGGGAATTCGATGATGGTTCCCGCACCGCCCACCCTTGTCGGCAGACGGTGCCTTTTGCCGGGGCCGTGCGACGGAAACGATCAGGTGAAGGAGCGCACCAGGCTGCCGACAAGCAGGTTCCAGCCGTCGATCAGGACGAAGAACAGGATCTTGAATGGCAGCGACACCACGGTGGGCGGCAGCATCATCATGCCCATCGCCATCGTGATGGTGGCGACGATCAGGTCGATGATCAGGAAAGGCAGCACGATCAGGAAGCCGATTTCGAAGCCGCGCCGGATCTCGGAGATCATGAAGGCCGGCACCAGGATGCGCAGGTCGACCGTGTCGCGCGAGACGGTCTGGCCGCGCTCGCGGGCGAGGTCGGCGAAAAGGTCGAAGTCCTTGTCGCGCACATTGTGCAGCATGAAAGTGCGGAACGGATCCGAGATCTTCTCGAATGCCTCGGTCTGGCTGATCTGGTTGTCCATCAGCGGCTTGACGCCGGTGTTCCAGGCCTGATCGAAGGTCGGCGCCATGACATAGAAGGTCATGAACAGCGACAGCGAAATGAGGATGAGGTTAGCCGGCGTCGACTGCAGGCCGATGCCGGCGCGCAGGATCGAGAAAGCGATGACGAAGCGGGTGAAGCTCGTCACCATGATCAGCAGGCCCGGCGCCACCGACAGCACCGTCAGCAGGCCGAACATCTGGATGATGTAGCCGACGGTGGTGCCATCGGCCTTGCCGATGCCGCCGAGGTCCAGTTGCTGGGCCGCCGCGACGGATGTGGCAGCGCCGATCAGCGCCGCTGCAAGAAGGAATTTCCTCATTCGACCAGCAATGTCCTGATGAGTACCTGTTTGGCATGGCCCTGGCTGCGGATCGAGGCGCGTTCCTCGAGATCGGCTTTCAGGTGCTGGTAACCGCTGGCGCCTTCGATCTGGTGCATCTTCAAGGTGCGCACGAAGGCCAGAAGGTCCTGCTGGATGTCCTCCGCCATCGCCGGCGGCTGCGGCGCGTCATAGACCACGAATGCCTCCATCCTGAACCAGGTGTCGGCAGGCGAGGCGATGTTGGTGGTGATCGGCGCCAGTGCCACGAGCGTCGGCCCCGTGCCCGGCTGTTGCGCGGCGGCGGGCTGGGCAGCCTTGCCCTCGTTCTCCGGCGCGACCGGAACCGACGCCGGTCCTCCGACGCCCTTGAGATAGCCGCCGGACAGCCAGCCCATGCCGATGGCGGCGGCCGTCACCACCAGCAGCATGGCGCCCTGGACGGCAAGGGAAGGTCCCTTGCGAGCCTGAAGCTGTTCGACATTGGCCACGCTGTTCTCCAACCCTAGAACGGAAGAACCTGGTCGAGAACCTGCTGGCCGTAGGCCGGCTGCTGGATCTCGGTGATGCGGCCGCGTCCGCCGTATGAAATGCGCGCCTCGGCGATGCGCTCGTAGGGAATCGTATTCTCGGCACCGATATCGGCCGGCCGCACGATGCCGGCGATGGTCAGCACCCTGAGTTCGGCGTTGACGCGCACCTCCTGCGAACCGCTGATCATCAGATTGCCGTTGGGCAGGACGTCGGTGACGATGGCCGCGACATTGAGCTCCAGCGTTTCGGATCGCTTGATCTCGCCGTCAGCAGTGGTGTCCGTGGCCGAGTTGAGCGCGCCGGAACCCTTGCCGGCTGTGCTGAGCTTGTCCCATTGCGCGCTGATGTCGAAACCGAGCTTGCGGTTGGCGGTGCGGCTTCTGTCGTTCTGGTTCTTGAAGTTGGCGCGGTCGTTGATGCTGATCTTGACGGTCAGGATGTCGCCCTGCGACAGCGCCCGGGGGTCCGTGAACAGCCGGCTCTGGCGATCGTTCCAAAGCGAGAATTTCTTGACCGGCGCGCGTGGCGACTCCGGGTATTTGTAGAGGGAGCCGGTGTTGCCGCCATCGATGCCGGAGCCGACCGGCGACAGCGCCGGTTCCTTGCCGACCTCCCTGAGGTTGGTTCCGCAGCCGGACAGCGCTGCGATCGCGCACAGGATGAGCATTCTGCGGATCATGACGGATCTATCCTTCGGGCTGCGCTGGCCATGATGCCGGTGAGCGTCGCCGCCGCCTTCTGGTCCATTTCGTTGAGAATGACACTGGCCTTGCGTGAATCGAGCTTCATCAGGATGGCCGCGGCCAGGTCTGCGTTGACGATCGCCAGGCGTTCAGCCGCGGCATCGGGCTTCATGCCGGCATAGATCTTGACGACGCCGTCCTCTGCCCGGGCCAGGAAGACCTCGCGCCGCTTCAGCCACGTCTCGTATTCGGCCTTCTTCTCGTCCAGCGCCTTCATGCGCTGGTCGATGCCGGCCTGGAGCTGCTTCAGTTCTTCCGCCTGCAAGGCATAGCGGCGGTCGCGGGCGGCGTCGGCTATGTTGGAGCAGAAGCGCTCGATCTCGCTTTGGTCAGGCGCCTTTTCCCGCGTCAATCGCTGCGGCGCCATCGCGGGCTGCGCTCCGGGCAGAACCTGGCGAACGGTGTCCTCGGCGTCCGCGCCGCCGGAAAAGGACATGGCCGCGAGAGCTGCTGCCGCGAACAGGATTGTGCGGGGGAGGCGCCTTTCATGAGATGAGAGAGGAGGGATCATCGGCATCGCCTATTGGAGAACCAGATCGGCTTGCAGGGCGCCGGCCGACTTGATGCCTTGCAGGATGGCAATGATGCCGTCCGGCTTGACGCCGAGACGGTTGAGGCCGGAAACGAGGGTTTGCAGGTCAGGCCCATCGAGCACGGCGACGCGACCATTGGGCCGGCTGGCGTCGATGGCGGTGAACGGCTCGACGGCGGTTTCACCCTTGGAAAAAGGTTCAGGCTGCACGACACGCGGCGCCTCGGTGATGCGCACCGTCAGTGTGCCGTGACTGATAGCGACCCGCGAGATCTTGACGTCGTTGCCGATGACGATGGTGCCGGTGCGCTCGTCGATGACGACGCGGGCCGGCGTGTCGGACTCGACCACCAGATTCTCGATCTCGGCATAGAAGCGGGCCGCCGATATGCTCTTCGGCCTCCTGATCTGGACGGTGCGGGAATCGCGCTCGGCCGCCACGCGCATGCCAAAGCGCTGGCTGGTGTAATCGTTGATCGCGTCGGCGATACGGATGGCGGTCGAAAAATCGGGATTGCGCAATTGCAGCGTTAGCGTCGGCTGGTCATCGAATTCGGCCTTCACCGACCGCTCGACAATTGCGCCGTTCGGGACCCGGCCGGCGGTTGGCACGCCCTGCGTCACTTGCTGGGCCTGACCCTGGGCGGTGAACCCGGAAACGATGACCGCGCCCTGGCCAACGGCATAGATCTCGCCGTCCGCCGCCTTCAGCGGCGTCATGATCAGTGTGCCGCCTGATAGCGAGGTGGCGTCGCCCATCGAGGAGACGTCGATGTCGATGCGGGCGCCCGATTGCACATAGGGGGGCATATTGGCGGTGACGATGACGGCGGCGACGTTCTTGGCGCGCGCGCTGCCGCCCTCGGTGGCGATGCCGAGATTTTCGAGCATGGCGCGGATCGACTGCTCGGTGAACGGCGAATTGCGCAGGCTGTCGCCAGACCCGGCGAGCCCGATGACGAGGCCGTAGCCGACGAGCTGGTTATCGCGCGAACTCTGCAGCTGGGCGATGTCCTTGATGCGCGAGGCGACCTGGCCCGGCGGCAGCGAGCTTGGCCCGGACGACACGCGGAACATGCGGGTGGTGGTGGCCGGATCATATTCCGGATCGTCGTAAACGCCGCCATTCCTGGCGGCGAGTTCGCGCTTGGCCTTGGGCGTCAGGCCGTCGGCCAGCGCCGGCTGCAGGCCGAGCGCGGCCGCAAGCAGAAGGGTAAATGCGCGCATCATGAAGCGCTGACCTGGATGGTTCCGTCGGCCATCACAGTGCCGGAAAGGATCTTGCCGCTGTCGGTGTTGCGAACCTTGATGAGGTCGCCGGCCGAACCCGGCTGCAAGGTCACGGCGGTCGCCGATATCGTCAGTCCGCCGGCGATGAAGAAGACCTGCACGGCGGCGCCCTGTTCGACCAGCCAGGCCTGGCGGATGGCGGTCGAAGGAATGTAGCGGCCGGGCAGCAGCGTGCGCTTGGCGATCTTGCCCTGCAACTCCTCGGCGCGGGTTGCCACCGCATCGGGCTTGTGCTTGCCCGGGATGAGGGTCACCTGCTTCAGCGCGGTGATCTCGATGGTCTCGCCGGGATAGATGACCCGGTTGGGGATCAGCACGACCTCGCCGGCAGGCTGACTTCTGGCGATCTGCGTTGCCGATTGGTCTGTCGACGGGCCTTTCGACTCCTGGGCGAAAGCCGGCAAACCACCGACCACCAACGCAAAGGCAAGCGCGGCGCGGCGGAGTGCGGAGCAGGAGATCGGCATGGCCATCGTCCGTTACCTGATGTTCTTGGAGACAACAGAGGCCATGTCGTCGGCGGCCTGGATGACCTTGGAGTTCATTTCATAGGCGCGCTGCGCCGAGATCAGTTCGGTGATTTCCTTGACCGGGTCGACGTTGGAAGCCTCGAGATAACCTTGCTGGACGGTGGCGAAGCCGGGGTCGCCGGGCACGCCGACATTGGCCGGGCCTGACGCCGTCGTTTCCTGGAACAGATTGTCGCCGAGCGGCGCCAGCCCCGCCTCGTTGGCGAAGTTGACGATCTGGAGCTGGCCGAGCGTCTGCAGGTTGGTCTGGCCGTCGATACGGGCGAAGACCTGGCCGGTCTTGTTGACGATGACTTCGACGGCGTTGACCGGCACGGTGATGGCCGGGATGACACTGGCGCCGTCCGCGGTCACCAGCTGACCGGTGGCGTTGGTGTTGAAGGCACCGGCGCGGGTATAGAGCGTGCCGCCATCTGCGCCCTCGATCTGAAACCAGCCGCGGCCGGTGAGCGCCATGTCGAAACTGTTGCCGGTGCTGGTCAGTTCGCCCTGTGTGTGGACGTTGCGCACCGCGGTCGTCTTGACGCCGAGGCCGATCGAAACGCCCTCCGGCACCAGCGAGGCGTTGGAGCGGTTGGGCACGCCTTGCGTGCGGTCGACCTGGTAGAGCAGGTCCGAGAATTCGGCTCGCGCCCGCTTGTAGCCGGTGGTGTTGATGTTGGCGATGTTGTTGGCGATGACTTCCAGATTTGTCTGCTGGGCATTCATGCCGGTGGCGGCAATGGCGAGTGCTTTCATGGCCTAACTCCTCAGATACCCATGCGACTGACTTCGAGATAGGCCGAAACGACCTTGTCGCGGATGGCGACGGCGGTCTGGAGCGCCTCCTGCGCGCTCATCACGGCATCGACGACCTGGCGGGTGTCGGCATCGCCCTTGAGCGCCTGCAGCGACACCTGTTCGGCATTCTGCAGCGTGTTGACGGTCTTCGACGCCGCCTGGCTCAGCGCCTCGGTGAAGGAGGTGCCAAGATTGCCCGGTGTCGCGGGCGCGACACCGCCTTGAAGCAGGTCGGTTGCCGTGTCGCCCAGCCCAGGCTTCAGGTTAAGCGCGCCGATGCCGTTCACGATCATTGGTTCCTCATCAGGTCGATGGTCATTGAGATGAGGTCGCGCGCCTGCTTCACGACTTGCAGGTTGGCCTCGTAGGAGCGGTTGGCCTCGGTCATGTCGGCCATTTCGATCAGCACGTTGACATTGGGCAACTTGACGTAGCCCTTCGCGTCGGCGGCCTCGTTGCCGGGTTGGAATTCGACGGGAAAGTCACTCGGATCGCGGTCGATCGAGTTCACCGCGACCGTTGAGCTGCCGGAGGCCCGGTCGAGCTCCGAGACGAAGCTGATGGTCTTGCGGCGATAGGGGTCGGCGCCGGGCGTGGTGCCGGTCGACTGGGCATTGGCGAGGTTCTCGGAAACCACGCGCAGGCGCTCGGACTGGGCGCCGAGGCCGGATGCTGCGACTTTCAGGGCTGAGGTCAATGCGTCCATGGTCAGCTCTTCACCGCCATCATCATCATCGAGTGGAACGCCTTGACGATGGCCGTGTTGAGCTCGAAGGAACGGCGCACTTCGCCGGCCTTGAGAAGCTGGTCTTCAAGCACGACGCTGTTCTTGGACGGCATGACCACACCGTCGTCTTCCTGCGGCTTGACGGTGAAGCCGGCATTGGTCGCGGCGTTGCCGAGATGGCCGGCCTCGGTGGCCTGCAGCGACACCGCCGTGCGGTCGAGCACCTTTTCGAACGGCTCGACATCGTTTGCCATGTAGCCTGGCGTGTTGGCGTTGGCGATGTTACCGGCGATCGCCGACTGACGCACGGAAAGCCACTGCGCTTGCTTGGCGGCGAGATCGAAAAGGGAAACGGGCTCCATGGGAATCTCCGGGCATGTGCCCAAAGACTAGGCCGTCAGTCTTGCGCGGACCTTGCGGACGGCCGCCAGAAAGGTGTGAAGCGGTTTTCGCATGACATCATGCCCCGTTTCTTGATCGGAGCCGGATAGGCAGAACCACGGCGGCCTATCTGGAGAGCTCGATCACCTGATTGGTGCTGGTGAGCATGACCCATTTTCCGTTGCGCTGCTCGATCGAGGACACCTTGCTGGAATCGGGCAGGGTCGAGCCACGCTGGACGATCCACAGGCCAGTGTCGTCCTCGATCATGGCGCGGCCATTGGCGACATGGACCATGCGGAATTTCGCCACGTCGGCCGGAAAGGGCTGCTCGCCGGGCGCCCGGGCCGGCGTGGCGTCGTCCTGCACCGTTCCGGTGGCAAGCAGGTCGATGTCGGCGTTGGGAACGTCCTTGGCCGTCAGTGGTGCACTGCGTTGGGCGACCACGCCGCCGCCCTCACGCCCTGAATTGGTGCCGGTGCCGCCAAACTTGATCGCCTGGACGCCGAACTGTTCCTGGTTGAAGAAGATGTACCAGGGAAAGAGCGCACAGATCAGGCCAAGCGTGATGCCGAGCGCGGCGATGACGAAGTCGCTGCGCCGGTCCGCCTTCCTGCCCAGTTTGGGAAACTGCGGCTTGGGAGGCTGCGACCATTCGGTGACCGGGAACAGGCCGTCGATGAGCGAGTCCCGGCTGGCCTGCGTCAGGTCGGCGGTCTCCGGCCGGGAGGGCCTAGGCAAGGGCGGCTTGGCAGCCCTGGCCAGAACGGCCTCGGCTTTGGCGCGGTCGGCCTCTGTCTTGACGGCTCTGGCTTCTTCAGCCCTGGCTTGCTCGGCGGCGTTCGCCTCGGCGATCATCTCGCGCAGGAGGCGCTCGGCGTACTGGCCTTCAGTCTCCTGGTTCGGCATTCTGCTTTCCCTTGAGATGGCGGGCGAGATCGGAGAACGGATCGGCCGACGGGCGGTCCCTGGGCGATTGCGTCAACGCCTCGTAGATCAGGGGTACCTGGCGCACGGCCATGTCGAGTTCGGCGTCAACGCCGCCCTGGTAGGCGCCGAGCAGGCGGATGTCGCGCGTGTCCTCGAAGCGGGAGATCATCGACTTCAGCCGTGCCACCAAAGCGCGCTGTTCGGCGCTCCAGGCCTTGCCCGCCAGTCGCGAAATGGACGACAGCGGGTTGACCGGCGGATAGCGGCCATGCTCTGCGATCGCACGGTCGAGCACGACATGGCCATCGAGAATGCCGCGTACGGAATCGGCGACCGGATCGTTGTGATCGTCGCCGTCGACCAGCACGGAAATGATGGCGGTGATCGAGCCTTTACCTTCCGCCCCCGGTCCAGCGCGCTCGAGCAGCTTGGGCAGTTCGGTGAAAACCGAGGCGGGATAGCCGCGCGCGACCGGCGGCTCACCGGTTCCCGTCGCCACCTCGCGCAGCGCATGGGCGAAGCGGGTGATCGAATCCAGCACCAGAAGCACTCGGTGGCCCTGGTCGCGAAAGTGTTCCGCGACGCGCATGGCGGTGTCGGGCGCACGCCGGCGCATCATGGCACTCTCGTCGCTGGTGGCGACGACGGCCACGGTCTTGGCCATGCTGTCGCCGATCGTGTCCTCGAGGAATTCGCGCACCTCGCGGCCGCGTTCGCCGATCAGCGCCACGACGACGGTGTCGAACGCGTCGGCGCCGGCGAGCATGGCGAGCAGCGTCGACTTGCCGACACCGGAACCCGCGAAGACGCCCATGCGCTGGCCGAAACACAGCGGCGTGAAGATGTCGATGACCTTGACGCCGGTCATGAAGGCGGTGCCGACGCGCTGCCGCGCCATGGCACCAGGCGTCGTGGCGCTGCCCGCAGTGTCGTCGCCCCTGATCAGCGGCGGACCGCCATCGATCGCCCGGGTGAGCGCATCGATGGCACGGCCGCGCCATGAGCCGTGCGGGTGCACCGCGAGCGGACCCCTGCGGAACACGGCATCGCCGATACCGGCATCGGCGCTGCGTTCGAAGGGAGCAACGACAACCTCGTCGCGGCTGATCTTGACGACCTCGCCGCGGCGCGCGCCGGCCTGGCCGCGTTGTTCGACGATGTCGCCCAGCCTGGCGAAATCGGAAAGGCCGCGCACTTTGTAATGCGTGGGCGTGACTTCGGTGACGAGACCGCCACGCTTGACCAGTCCATCGGCGTTGCCGAAGCGCCGCCATATCCTCTCCAACGCGGCAAGCCGATCCTCCGGCGCCGGCTGGAACTGTCTTTCGGGTGCGCGGATCGATGGCTGGTTCGACGACATGCTACGACTTCGAGCCGAGCGTCTTGATTGCCTCGTCGGTGGAGGAATCCGTCTGCCGCATCAGGGCGGCGGTGTTCTCGAAGGCACGCTGGACCATGATCAGCCGGGTCATCTCCAGCACCGGATTGACGTTGGATTCCTCGACGAAGCCCTGCGCGACGCCGACATCGGAACGGTCGGTGACCGGCTCGGGCGTGCGCGCCGGCACGATGCCTGAATTGCCGTAGCGCACGAAGTTCTCGCCCGGGTCGAAATTGTAGAGGCCGATCGAGCCGACAAGCTGGTCGTTCTGGCGCAGCGACCCGTCGGCGCCGGCCTTGGGCGGACCGTTGCGGGGATCGAGCTGGATCGGCGCGCCGCCGGCGTCGAGCACCGGGTGGCCTTCGATCGACATCAGCTCGCCATTCTCGTTCATCGAGAAGCGGCCGTCGCGGGTCATGACGGTGCCGGCCGGCGTATCGATGGCGAACCAGGCATCGCCCTGGATCGCGAAATCGAACGGATTGCCGGTCTCGGTCAAGGAGCCATGGGCGCCTGAAAGATAGGTCTTGCCCGACGAGGCGAAGGACACCGATTTCTGGCCGGTGCCCGACACCACGTCCTCGAATTTCACACCGGTGGCACGAAAGCCGACGGTCCCGGCATTGGCGACATTGTCGGCTATCGTGTCGAGCCGGCGCTCGAGCGCCATCTGCGAAGAAAGGGCGACGTAGAGACTGTCCCGCATGATCAGAACTTCAGTTTCTGCATGGCCATCATCAGGTCGGTGGAGATGCCAGCCGTGACCGGCTGTGCAAACAACACGCTGACCGACGTCACGGCCGGCGAGGTCGGGTTGTTGATCTCGTACATGCTGGTGAAGCGGGTCAGGAACTTGCCGAGTTTCTCGGGGTCGGAGAAATCCGAGATGCTGAGCTTCTGTTCGAAGAGCTGCGCCTGCTTGTCGATATCGGCGGCGGCGAAGGAATCGGGCAGCCCGAGCGCGGTGCGCACCACGCTCGCAAGCGCCGTGTCGGCCAGCACGTCGTACCAGCTGGTGATGGTGGGCGCCTTGCGCTGGAAATAGAGCGCCAGCCGCACGCCTTGATTGGTCTGGCCGGCATCCTCCTCCAGCGTCTGGCGCATGTATTTGTCGACGGTCGGCTGCTGCGCCGGATTGATGGTGGTGGCGTTTTCGCCGTACTGTTCGAAGTTGAAGGCCGAGGCCAATGCCGCGTAAACCGGGTTCGTCTGCTTGTTGGCGACGCTGTTGGGGTCGCGCACGCCGCCCTGCAGAACCTGCTTGATAAGGTCCTTGTCCTCCGTCGCCGAATCGAGGCCGAACGCGGCCAGCGCGTAGGTGTAGAGCCGGCTGTTCGACATCAAATCGTCGACCGACTTCACCTTGGTGATGTTGGCGAGATAGTAGGTCGTCTCGCCTTTCACATAGTCCGAATTCGGGTCGAGACCGGCGATTTGCGCCTGTATGGCGTAGTTCTTCGTCACCAGCTGCTGCGCCTTGTTGTAGATGGTCGCATCGGCGCCATTGGCGGCGAAGTTGAAGGCGCTGACGAACTCGGCGTAGCGCTTGTCGGTCAGCTTGTTGGCGAAACTGTCGGGGTCGGAAACGCCTTCCTTGAGCGCCTTGACCATGAAGGCCTTGGCGTAGTCCATGTCCTCCAGTCCGTAGGCCTTCATGGCATATTTGAACAGCCGGTCATTGTTGACGAAATCGTCGATCGATTTCACCTTGGTGATGTTGGCGAGATAATATTGCGTATCGCGGTCAACCGTCGGCTGTTGCTCGATGCGGGCGATGGATTTGCCGATGTCCTTGGTGATCAACTGGTAGCTGGTAAAGGTATTGAGCAACGTCATGCCTCCGGCCGAAGCTTAATATCGCGACAATAATCTCGCTTCCTTGCGCGAAACTGAATCGGTCCGGCCGTTCGGATTCAAGCCTCACACAAGGCACGGGGACTATCCCTTGCGCTGACGTGAAATGCGGAAGGACCTGCCGTGGGCATTCTGATTGGACTGGTGGTGACGCTCGGCTGCGTCCTTGGCGGCTTCATGGCCATGGGCGGACATCTGCACGTGCTGGTCCAGCCATGGGAAGCGGTGGTCATCTGCGGCGCTGCCTTGGGCACCTTCCTGGTCGCCAACCCGATGAAGACGGTCAAGGATACCGGCAAGGGCATCCTCGAAGCCTTCAAGCAGGCCGTGCCGAAGGAACAGGATTACCTGGAGACGCTCGGCGTGCTGCACAGCCTGATGCGCGAATTGCGCTCGAAATCGCGCAGCGAGGTCGAGGCGCATATCGACAATCCGGAAGAATCGGCGATCTTCCAGGCCTTTCCGACCGTGCTCAAGAACCATGACCTGATGAATTTCATCTGCGACTACTGCCGCATCATCATCATCGGCAATGCCCGCTCGCATGAGATCGAGGCGCTGATGGACGAGGAAATCCAGACCATCAAGTCCGACAAGATGAAGGCCTATCATGCGCTGGTCGCGGTCGGCGACGGCCTGCCGGCGCTCGGCATCGTCGCCGCAGTGCTCGGCGTGGTCAAGGCGATGGGTGCCCTTGATCAATCGCCGGAAATCCTCGGCGGCCTGATCGGTGCCGCCCTGGTCGGCACCTTCCTCGGCATCTTCCTGTCCTATGCCGTGGTGGGGCCTGTCGCCACCAAGATCAAGACGGTGCGCGAGAAGAAGAACCGCCTCTACATCATCGTCAAGCAGACGCTGCTCGCCTACATGAACGGCGCGCTGCCGCAGGTGGCGATCGAGTTCGGCCGCAAGACCATCTCGTCCTATGAGCGGCCGACCATCGACGCGGTCGAACAGAGCACGATGGCCACCGGCGCCGCCGAGAAGAAAGCCGCTTGAGCAATGCACGACAGATCGGTGCCGATACGGTCATGACCAGCCCAGGCAGCCCCGTGCAAGCGCGCTCGCTGATCATCGAGCGTCTGGTCGGCGATAGCGGCGAGGCCGATCAGGTGATCGATGCCGGCCGCGCCATGGCCGAACGCGCCGTACCGCTCTTGCAAAAGGGCCTCTCGGGCGAACTCGGCATTCCGGTGATCGTCGACCTCAGGGCCGTCGAGGTCAGTCGCGTCCCGGAGGCGCGCTCACGCGCCGGCGAAAACTTCGCCATGACCGTCGTCGGATCGCCTGCATCCTCGGACGCGATGACGCTCGTCATCGATGCTCCCGCGATCGCGATCATGGTGTCCATGCTGTTTGGCGGCGATCCGGATATGCCGGCATCGTCGATCGAGCGCGACCTGTCGCCGATCGAGGCCGATGTCTCGACCATGGTGTTCCAGGAGGTGGCGCAGGCGCTGAACGGTTCGGGGCGGCGTTCGCTCGACCTGCGGCTGCCCGCGCCGCGTGCCATGTCCGGTATCGAGGCCAGAAAGCATGTGCTGCGCGACGGCGCCGCGATCCGCATCGTCCTTGGCATTTCGACGCCAGTCGACAGCGGCTCCATCACGGTGACGATGCCGCAGCGCGTCGTGCTGGTCGGCCGCGACGGCACCGCCCCCGTCGCCGAGGACGATCACGGCGGCAGTTGGCGTGCACGCTTTTCGGAAGAGGTGATGCGCTCGACAGTGGCGCTGGAAGCCACCATGCCGCTGGCGCGGCTGACGCTTGGCGACCTCGCCGGTCTCGAAAAGGGGCAGGTCATCGACTTCGACGAGACAGCGCAGTCACGGGCCCGCCTCAGCGCGCGCGGCAAGACGCTGTTCGTATGCGAGTTCGGCAAACTGGGGCAGAATTACACCGTCCGAATCACGCATCCCTTCGATGCCGGGCAGGATTTCATCGATGGGCTCATGCCGGCTGGTGCCGGGCGCGCCTGAGCTTTTGGAGACGACGCATGCGCAAGACTAAGGTAGAAGCAGAGCTCGACCAGCCGGACGAGCAGCTCGACCGCGCCATCGAGGAATTGCGCGGGGTCCTGCACGAAGAAGAGCAGCGTCCCGATGCGGCGTTCAGGGCCGCCGCGGGAGCCAATTCGAGCGTCATCATGAACATCCCCGTCGATGTCCAGATCATCCTTGGCAGCACTGAAATGGCTGTAGCCGATCTGATGGCCTTGCAGAAGGGCTCCACGGTCGCGCTCAACCGCCGCATCGGCGAACCCGTCGACGTCGTCGTCAACGGCCGCAAGATCGCGCGCGGCGAAATCACGGTGCTCGAAAGCGATCCCTCGCGCTTCGGCATCAGGCTGACCGAAATCATCGCCGGCACGAAGGGCGCCTAGACGTGGATCGCGGCACTTGCCGGTTGCGGCTGAGGCGAGGGGCAGCATGACGCCGCTGACCACGCTCACGCGCGCGCAGAAGGCGGCCGCCATATTGGTGGCGATGGGCAAGCCATCCGCCAGCCGCCTGCTGAAATTCTTCAAGCAGGAAGAGCTGAAGGCGCTGATCGAGGGCGCCCGGCTGCTCAGGACCATTCCGCAGAGCGATCTCGAGCGCATTGTCGCCGAGTTCGAGGCGGAGTTCACGGAAGGCGCGGGACTGCTCGATTCCGCCGACAGGATGGACACCATCCTCAACGAGTCGCTGTCGCCCGAAGAGATGAGCGCCATCATGGGCAACAAGAAACCGGAGGCGGCACCCGAAGGGCCGCCGCCGATCTGGCCCGATCTCGAAAAACTCGAACCTTCGCGGCTGGGCACCTTCCTGGCCGGCGAACATCCGCAGACGGCGGCCATGGTGCTGTCGAAGCTGGCGCCGCAAGCGGCCGCAGGCGTGCTTTTGACGCTGACGAAGCCGATGCGCGGCGAAATCATCAAGCGCATGGTGACCATGGCCAATGTTCCGCCCGCCGCCACCAGGATCGTCGAGAACCGGCTGCGCGCCGGCGTGCTGTCGGACACCTCGACCAAGGACACTTCGGCAGGGCAGGCGCGCGTCGCCAGCGTGCTCAATGAGCTGGAAAAGCCGCAGCTCGAGGAGGTCATGCAGGATCTGGAGGCCGCCGGCACGCCCGATCTCGACGGTGTGCGGGCACGGCTTTTCGCTTTCGACGACCTGCCGCTGCTGACCCAGAAAGCGCGTGTGCTTTTGTTCGACGGATTGTCGACCGAGCTTGTCACGCTGGCGCTGCGCGGAACCTCGGCGGCGCTCGCCGAAGCGGTGCTGTCGGCGATCGGCGCGCGGTCGCGGCGCATGATCGAAGCCGAGCTCGGACAGGGTTCGGACGGCGTCCCTGCCGCCGACATCATGGCGGCGCGCAAGACCATCGTGACGACCACCATCCGGCTGTCGCGCGAAGGTGCGTTCGAACTTCCCTCGACGCAGAACGCCGCGTAAGGCATGTCCGACGCCACCGACAAGGACTCGAAAACCGAAGAGGCGACGGAAAAGAAGATCCGCGACACGATCGAACAGGGCAAGCTGCCCCATTCGCGGGAAACCGCGCTCCTCGCCTCTTACGTCGCGATACTGGTGTTCACCGTCTTCTATGCCAAGGACGCGGTCATCAATCTCGGCATGTTTCTGTCGATGTTCCTTGAGAAGCCCGAGGCCTGGCCGATGGACACCGAGACCGACATCATCGCGCTCTACAAGATCGTCTTGCTGGAAGTGGGCCGCGCCCTCGTCAGCCTGCTGGTGCTTTTGACCGTCGCCGGCATCGGCGCCTCGGTGCTCCAGAACATGCCGCAATTCGTCGGCGAGCGGATCAGACCGCAGATGTCGCGCATCTCGATCGTCAAGGGCTGGAACCGGATGTTCGGCGCTCAGGGCTGGGTCGAGTTCCTGAAATCCCTCGCCAAGGTGGGCTTCGCCATCGCGGTGCTCGTCTTCACGCTGTCGGAGGATCACCGCAAACTGCTCGACGGGATGATCACCAATCCCATCGCCTTCGGTTTCGTCATCCGCGGCATCGCGGTCGACATCCTGGTTGCGATCGTCTTCGTCATGGGTCTGATCGCGGCGATCGACCTCGTCTGGTCGCGCTTCCATTGGAAACAGGACCTGCGCATGAGCAAGCAGGAGGTCAAGGACGAATTCAAACAGTCCGAGGGCGATCCGATCGTCAAGTCGCGGCTGCGCTCGCTGGCGCGCGACCGGGCGCGCAAGCGGATGATGACGGCGGTGCCGCGCGCGACGCTGATCATCGCCAATCCGACACACTACTCGATCGCGCTGAAATATGTGCGCGACGAGGATTCGGCGCCGCTTGTGGTGGCCAAGGGGCAGGATCTGGTAGCTCTGAAAATCCGCGAGATCGCAAGGGAAAACAACATCCCGATCTTCGAGGACGTGGCGCTCGCCCGCTCCATGTACAAGCAAGTTTCGGTCGATAATGTGATCCCGTCGCAATTCTACCAGGCCGTCGCCGAACTGGTGCGGATCGTCTACTCGAAAAAGGCTGAGCGCAGACAGATTTCATGAACCGCCAACCGCACGCAAAATCCCGCGAGATCATCGTCGCCAACGCTATCGAGCAAGTCGTGGCCGAGTTGCGCCTGATCGATGTCGCCGACTATATCGCCTTCATCCGGCTGGAGCACTTCGCCTGCCTGTCGGATCTGGTCGATTCAGCAGCGGAGTTGTTCTTCAATCCGCGCACGCTCAGGCTAGGCCATGGTGGCGAGGCGCATGTCGACTGGAGCGGCAGCCCGCGCATCGTGCTCGATCTGGAACTCAGGCCACCCGGGGTAACCGTCTATTTCCAGCTGACGCTGAGCGAGACCGGCAACTCGGTCGCGGTCAACTACGTGTCGTTCGAAAAACCTGGCGAGGACCCCGAGCACAATACGGCGCTGCTGGAGGCTGTGATCGAACAGGCCCGTATCCGCAGGGTCGAGCCGCTGGCCTTCTGAACCGGCTCTATCAGACAGCAAACGCTATTCGATCAGGCCAAGCCGCAGTGCCTTGGCGACGGCCTGATTGCGGTTGACGGCGTTGAGCTTCTGGGTTGACTGGGTCAGATACTGGTTGGCGGTGTGCACCGACAGTTTCAGGAGCCGCGCGATCTCCTCGCTGGTATTGCCGTTGGCGGTCAGCTTCAGGCATTCGAGTTCGCGCTTGGAGATGGCGCGCATCCTGCCGGCGTCGCCCGGGCGAATGCGGGCGACGGCTGCGAACAGCGAGAAGCAGCGGGCGTGGATATCGTAGAGCGTATCCTGCGTCATCGCGATCTCCGATCCCAGGAAGACGACGAGGCCGCATTGGCCGCGATCGGCGTGGACGGGGAACACGATGCCGCTGGTGCCGGGCGTCAGCGGCGCCATTTGTCCGGTCCAGGCGAGATTGCCGAACATGTCGACCATCGCCGCGACACCGTCATCCGACCACCAGCGCGGTTCGGTCGAAAGGCGGGTGTGGCGCACGATCTCCTCGCCATTGGCCCCTGAAATGAACTTCGTAGCCACCGCGATGCCAGGATAGTCGGAATCAAAACAGGGGACCAGCCGCGCCCGTTCCGGCGACGGGCTGACGAAGAACAGGCCGAAGCCCGAGGCGTTGATGTCGACTGATATCCAGCGGCAGCGGCGCACGGCATCGGGAATGGTGACGGCGTGATGCGTTTCGGAGCCAAGCGTGAAGGCGCCGAACGGGCTGTGCTGCTCGTTGAAAAGGGCTTCAGCGGCATTCTTGATGTCGGCGTGTTTCAAATGATGCCACTCCTGATCGCCGTGGCGATGGCCATCGCACGGTTGCTGGCCGCGAATTTCTGGATGGCGTGGGTGATGTAGCTGTTGACGGTGTTGGAGGAGACGCCAAGGATGACGGCCACCTCGTCGGTAGTCTTGCCTTCCGAGACCCAGAACAGGCATTCGCGCTCGCGGTCCGACAGTGGATCCTGCATCGCCGCGGCGGCGATCAGTTGCGGAATATGCGAGAGCGCATAGCAGCATTTCAGCTGCGCCTTCATCAGCGCCGGCTCGTCGATCTGGCCGACCGTCGCCGCCGAGAACAAGGCGAACAGGCGCTGGCGGCCGACATTCAGCCGCAGCGAATAGATTTCGGCATGGCCGAGCACGTCGAGAAGGCGGGCCTCTTCGCCGGAGACCAGTCCGTCGGCATCCGGCGCTTTGGCCGCCACCAGCGGCTTCGGACGGAAACCGGGCGCGACGGTGAGGGCACCCTGGGCGAGGCTGGCGATCAGCCGCTTGCCGATCAGCTCGATGGCATCGAAGATCCAGTTCGAAGAGACGATGCGCGCATCGTTGCGGTCCTGGTCGTGGACGATGGCGACCAGCATGTAGCTGTCGGCGCCGATCTCGGCGGTCAGCTCCATGAAGAAGCTGGTGAGATCACCCCGCGACGTCAGGCGCGAGCCCAATGTGTCGGATTGAAGAGGCGCGGCGGGACTGCTCATCTGCTGCTTTTGGCCGGAATCGATTCTGATGTCCGGATGCTGGAGAGCCAGCCGCCGAACCCTAAAACGCGTTACTTTTACGAGGCGCACACCAGGCGCGGGGCCGCGCCCAACCAGACGGAATCCATTCAGGGAACGCGAAGCTGTCCGCGTCTGGCGCCGGAAAATTCCGGAACTTGAGACTTTGGGTGGTCGCCGCGCCCCCCGAGGACCGGCTGATTCGGGTCTAATCTACCCGCAGATGAATCCGACATCAAACGCGATTTGACAAAATCGAATCCGGCGGACTCTGCCTGCGACTCAGGGGGGATTTTCCCGGCTCTCAATGTGCGAAAATCGCCGGAACCGTGCAAGCCGGCCATATCGGCGGCGGCTCCGTTGCGATAGATTCGCGACTGTCGAAGGGGAGGGCACCTTCGACTGTCGCGCGTGCAATCGGCAGGACGGACATGGTTATCCGTGGCGGTTCCGTTCGGCTCCTGGCGAGGTTTGTTTCGGGGGGAACGATGAGCGATTCATTTCGGGAAGTTACATCCGTCTCGTGGTTCGGGCGGATCAAGCGCGCGGTCGGCGGGGTCATCATCGGCCTGCTGCTGATCGTGCTGATGGTGGTCGGGTTGTTCTGGAACGAGGGCCGCGCGGTGCAGACGGCGCGCTCGCTGGCCGAAGGCGCCGGCGCCGTCGTCTCGGTGAACGCCGACAGCGTCGATGCCGGTAATGACGGCAAGCTTGTGCATGTCAGTGGCCCGGTGACCGCGGACGGCGGTCTGGCGGACCCGGATTTCGGCATTGCCGCGCAGGGGCTGCGCCTGTCGCGCACCGTCCAGATGTATCAGTGGAAGGAACAGTCCAAATCCGAGACCACCAAGAAGCTTGGCGGTGGCGAGGAGACGCAAACCACCTACAGCTATTCGCGGGTGTGGGACGACAGCCAGATCGATTCGTCGGATTTCAAGAAGCCGGACGGCCACCAGAATCCGCCGATGGCGATCCACAGCCGCGCCTTCCAGATTCCACAGGGCAAGCTCGTCGCCTTCGATCTGGACAAGCCGGTGCTCGATCGTATCGAAGGTGACAAGGACTATTCGCTGTCGGCCAATCAGGCGGCGGCGATCAAGGCCGCCTATACCGGGACGAAGCCGCTCAGCATCGTCGATGGCAAGATCTATCTCGGCAGCGACAACACATCGCCACTGCTGGGCGATTACCGCATCGGCTATCAATTGGCGTCGCTTGGCGCGGTCAGCATCGTGGCGCGTCAGGCCGGCAGCCGGTTCGAGCCGTACCAGACGCAGGCGGGCGATGCGTTGCTGATGGTCGACACCGGGACGGTGCCGGCCGACAAGATGTTCGCCGAAGCGGTCAGCGTCAACACGCTGATCACCTGGCTGCTGCGTGGTGCCGGCCTGCTGCTGCTGACCATCGGCTTTGCCCTGTTCCTCGGCCCGATCGGCGTGATCCTCGACGTCATTCCGTTCCTCGGCAGCATGGCGCGGATGGGAACCGGTATCATCGCCTTCTTCCTGGCGATCCTGGTCGGCGCGACGACGATCGCGATCGCCTGGTTCTGGTACCGGCCGCTTCTGGCGGCGGGCATCCTGGCCGCCGGCGTCATCGCGGCGGCAGCGGTCTATTATCTCGGACGGTCGCGCAGGGCGGCCGCGCAGATGGCGACGCCGAGCGCCGGCATCGCAATGTAGCTCGCGAGCAAGGGCGGACCTGCCGCCCTTGCTCCGTCGTGCCTGACATTGTCGGCCCGGATCAGCCGGCAGGCTTACCGGTCCTCGAAGCCGGTCAGCACCCCGACGGCGTTGATGCCAATTTCCTCGACGGCATAGCCACCTTCCTGGACGAACAGCGTCGGCAGGCCGAATTTGGCGATGCGCCGGCCGATCTTGGGATAGTCGGCGGATGTCAGCTTGAACTGGCTGATCGGGTCCTTCTCGAACGTGTCGACGCCGAGCGAGACGACGACGACATCCGGCGCATAGGCGGCAAGCCTGGCGCAGGCGTCCTCCAGCGATGCGTTCCAGGCGTCCCAGCCGGTGCCGAAGGGCATGGGATAGTTGATGTTGAAGCCTTCGCCCGCGCCCGCGCCGCGTTCGTCGGCATGGCCGAGGAAGAACGGATATTCGACCATCGGATCGCCATGCAGGTTGAGAACCTGCACGTCAGCCCGGTCATAGAAGATCTCCTGGGTGCCGTTGCCATGGTGGTAGTCGACGTCGAGGATGGAGACGCGCTTGGCGCCCTGATCAAGGAACCATTGCGCGGCGACGGCGGCGTTGTTGATGTAGCAGTAGCCGCCCATGAAGCCGGCGCCGGCATGGTGACCGGGCGGGCGGCAAAGCGCGAAGGCCGACCTCTCGCCGTCCTTGACCAGACCGGCGGCGGTCAACGCCACGTCGTAGGAGGATTTGATCGCGGCCCAGGTCCCCGCGACGAAGGTGGCGCCGCCGTCGAAGGAATAGTAGCCGAGCAGGGCGTCGATGCGCTTTGGCGGCACGTCGCCGCGCAGGCCGCGCGTCGGCCATGTGAAGGGCATTGCCGTGCCCGTGTGGCCCTCAGCCGTCCATTGCGGCCAGACCGTTGGCAGGAAATCGATGTAGTCGGCCCTGTGGACGCGCTTGGCGGCGGCAAGATCGTGCTCGACTGGCGCGATGATCGGGCCGAGTTTCTCGCTTTCGACCCGCGCCTTGATGAACTCGGCACGCGAAGGCTTTTCGAAACCCGGCACGATGGCTGAGGTGACTAGTTCCATCTGGCCAGCGTGGCCGGCATGAAGCGGCGAATAGATAGTCTTCATAAAATTCCTCTCGAAATGCGAAATCAGTCAAGATTGAGATAGGGGTTCACCAGGGCGAGCCACATGGTCTCCACATCGTCCTCAATGAGGTCGAACGTCTTGCGATCCTTTTTCAGCCCGACGAGCCGGCAGACGTGCCCGACCTCCATCATCACCACGCCGAGCCGGCTGGCGATCTTGCCTTCGAGAGCCGGGTTCACATGCTGCAGCCATGCGGCGTAGAGGGCGATGATCTGGTCGTCATATTCGTTCTGGATCGGCCTGAGGTCGGCATTGCCCGAGATGGCCTCGATCACTGGCATCAAGGTGGCGTTGTCGAGATAGAGCCTGGACGTGTCGGCGAAGAGCTTGCGCACTTCGCGCCGAAACTCTTCGCGGTTGGTGGGCGGGGGGACCTTGATGCGCTTGGCGATCACCTCGGGAAAGGACGATAGCCAGCGCCGCGCGAGATCCAGAAGAATGGCTTCCTTGTTGGGAAAGTATTGGTAGACCGAACCGACCGACAAGCCCGCGCGCTGCGCAATGGCGAGCGTCGTCGGCGTCTTGGTTCCTTGCTCCCGCGTCAAGATCAGCGCCGCGTCGAGAATCCGGTCTACCACCTTGCTCGACCGTTGTTGCCGCGGCTGCTTGCGGGGTTCGAGCGCTATCCTGGTTTTGCGGTCGAGACTGCGCTTCACTGCTTGATATCCCCGTTCCCCGCCCGGTCTCAACACAAGCGGAGCATGCTGTCCACAATACATTCCAAATTCCGCATGTTGACAAACGCGAATAATTAGTCGCATTCTTTTATCCACGCTGTCTTCAGGGATAACAAGGGGAATTTCGAGGACAGCGCGCTGGCATCGATTTTTGTCCCATGGCGCCGCTCCTGTGAAGTGGCGGGTCGTTGGACATGGGGTTGTCGGGTCTAAAATCAGTCGTCAAAAGCGCGGAGTCGCGATGTCTGTCACGGATGCGGGTCACAATGCGGATCTGATCGTCATCAATGGTCATGTGCTAACCATGGACGATGACAATCCCGCCGCCGAGGCTGTTGCCGTCAAGGACGGTGCCATAATCGCCATCGGTAGCCGCGCCTCCGTCGAAGAGTTCAAGGGACCGGGCACCAGGGTTGTCGACGCCAAGGGCGGTTCGGTGCTCCCGGGTTTCATCGAAGCCCATATGCATCTTTTCTCAGGTGCGGCCGAGCTTGCCCATTTGCAGCTTTCGGGCGTCCACGGATTCGAGGCGCTGCAAAAGGCGATCCGCGACTACGCATCGACACATCCCGACGCGAAAATGCTGGTCGGGCAGGGCGTCGACTATACCGTGCTCGGCGACGAGCGGGTGACGCGCCATCATCTCGACACCATCCTGCCGGACCGGCCCTTCGTCATGGCCGCACCCGACCACCACACGATGTGGGCCAACACCAAGGCGCTGGACATGGCCGGCATTCTGCATGGACGCGTGCTTGGCCCGGGCAACGAGATCGTCATGGGCGAGGACGGCCTGGCCAATGGCGAATTGCGCGAGGGCGAAGCTTTCGGCCCGGTGCTCGACCTTGCCGGCGAAAGCCGCGTGAGGCTGGGGCTGGCGACCGGCGGCGAGCCGGACCCGATGCCGTCGGCGGAAGAGCGCGCCTTCGACCGTGACATCATGCGGCGAGGGCTTGCCTGGTGCGCGCGCCACGGCATCACCTCGGTCCAGAACATGGACGGCAATCTCTACCAGCTCGAACTGCTGGCCGAGATCGAGGCCGAGGAAGGCTTGCCCTGCCGTGTGCAGATACCGTTCCACTACAAGAATTTCATGACGCTCGACATGCTCGACAAGGCATCCGAGATGGCCGAACGCTTCGACAGCGAGTGGCTGTCGTCGGGCATGGTCAAAGTGTTCTACGACGGGGTGCTGGATTCCTGGACGGCTGTCATGATCGAGCCTTATGCCGACCGTCCCGACTGGATCGGCGAGCCGCTGTTCACGCCGCAACAGTTTATTGACCTCGCCGCCGCCATCGACAAGCGCGGGCTGCAGATCGCGGTACATTCGATCGGCGATGGCGCGGTGCGTGCCGTGCTCGACGGCTACGAGGCGGCGCAAAAGGCCAATGGCAAGCGCGATAGCCGGCATCGCATCGAACACATCGAGGTCACCACCACATCGGACGTGCCGCGCTTCGCCGAACTCGGCGTCATCGCTTCCATGCAGCCGCCGCATCCGCCCGGCGCCATGGATTTCCCGCTGGAGCCGACCGTGTCGCGTATCGGCCCGGCTCGCTGGCCGCTGAGCTATGCCTGGCGTACCTTGAAGAACGCCGGCGCGCATGTCGTCTTCGCCTCGGACTGGCCGGTGTCGCCGGTCGACCCGATCTTGGGCATTCAGGCGGCAGTGCTGCGCAAACCCTGGGCACAAAGCGACCCGGACCAGAGCTTCTCGCTGCACGAAGCGCTCGCCGCCTACACGGTCGAGGGCGCCTATGCCGAATTCGCCGAGCATCGCAAGGGCATGCTCAAGCCCGGCTACATGGCGGATCTGGTCGTCCTGTCGGCCGATATCGAGAAGACCGCGCCGGCAGACCTGCACAAGGTGCGTCCGGCAACGACGATCTGCGGCGGGAAGGTTACCTATCAAGCCTGACATTGGCATGGGCTTGCCAAGCCTGAAATAACTGACTGAACTGTGATTCAATGCCGGGCTTGCCAACCTACCGGCCATGTGTTCACATCCAACAGGGGAAGAGCTCCGCCAGCAAGAGCGGGGTCAACAGTGAGGCGTAATCGTGCCGGACAAACCGGATCGGAATGCGATTGAAGTAGTAAACGTCAGCAAAATTTTCGGATCGGGTGAGGGGCAGGTCGCTGCTCTCGACAAGGTCTCGGTTTCCATCCGCGAGAACGAGTTCTTCACGCTGCTGGGACCGTCTGGCTGCGGCAAGACGACCTTGCTGCGGCTGATCGCCGGCTTCGACTTTCCAACCGCCGGCGAGATCCTGCTCTACGGGCAGGACATCGCGCCGCTGCCGCCCTTCAAGCGGCCGGTCAACACCGTCTTCCAGTCCTATGCGCTGTTCCCGCACATGACGGTGGCCGACAATATCGGCTTCGGCCTGGAGATGCTGGGCAAGCCCAAGGTCGAGATCAAGGCGCGCGTCGCCGAAATGCTCAAGCTGGTCAAGATGGAGGCCCTGGCGGGCCGCCGCACAGGCCAGATTTCCGGCGGCCAGCAGCAGCGCGTGGCATTGGCCCGGGCGCTCGCGCCGCAGCCGAAAGTGCTGTTGCTCGACGAACCGCTCTCGGCGCTCGACTACAAGCTGCGCAAGGAGATGCAGATCGAGTTGAAGCGGCTGCAGCATGAGACCGGCATCACCTTCATCTTCGTCACCCATGACCAGGAAGAAGCGCTGACGATGTCGGACCGCATCGCGGTGATGTCGTCGGGCAAGATCCTGCAGGTCGGCTCGCCCTGGGACATTTACGACAAGCCGGCGGACCGTTTCGTCGCCGACTTCATCGGCGAAACCAACTTCCTCACCGCCGCTATATCGGGCATCGGCAATGGCAAGGCACGCGCGACGCTCAAATCGGGCACGACGATCGAAGCAACCGTTGCCGAAGGCTTCCAGCCCAAGGACAATGCCACCGTGGTGGTACGGCCCGAGCACGCCAAGCTGACGAAGGACAAGGGTGAGTTGTCGGGCATGGTCGAAAACATCGTCTATTTCGGCACCGATACGCATATTCATGTCCAGCTCGACAGCGGCGAGGCCTTCACCGTGCGCCAGCAGAATACGCGCAGCGCCGGCTGCGGTTTCGAGCGCGGCGACAAGGTCGGCATCATGATCGGCAACGACGCCGCGCAAGTGCTGAGGGACTGATGGCCACCGCGGAAGAAGTCGCCAAGGCGGCGGAACGGCGCGATGTCCGTGACCGCTGGCTCTTGTCAGCGCCAGCACTGCTGGTCATTTTCCTGGCCGCGACCGGCCCGTTGCTGATCGTTCTCGTCTATTCCTTCCTGACGCCCGGCGCCTATGGCGACGTGAAATGGCAGTTCTCGTCCGACGCCTGGACGTCGGTGCTCCTGGAACGCGACATCTTCGACGATACGCTTTCGCTCGCGGCGGCGCATGTCACCATCTTCCTGCGCTCCATCAAGCTTGCCGTCGTGACAACGATCGCCACCTTGGCGCTTGGGTTCCCGACCGCCTATTTCATGGCGACACGTAGCGAAAAGACCCGAGACCTCTGGCTGTTCCTGATCACCATTCCGTTCTGGACCAACCTTCTGATCCGCACCTTCGCCGTGCTGCAGATCATCCGCAACGAAGGCATCGTCAACACGATCCTTTTGAAGCTCGGCATCATCTCGGCGCCGATTCAGATCCTCTACACCGACACGGCGATCCTGATCGGCATGGCCTATGTCTACCTGCCACTGATGGTGCTGCCGATCTATGCCAGCATGGAGAAGCTCGATTTTCGGCTGGTCGAAGCCGGCTACGACCTCTACGCGACGCGTTTCCGGGTGCTGCGGCGCATCATTTTCCCCCTGGTCAAGCCGGGCGTCATAGCCGGTTCCATCCTGGTCTTCATCCCGGCCCTTGGCGCCTATGTGACGCCGAGCGTGCTTGGCGGCGGCAAGAACATGATGCTGTCCAACCTGATCGAATTGCAGTTCGGGCAGGGCCGAAACTGGCCGCTCGGCTCGGCTCTGTCGATCACCGTGATGATCATCGTCATGGTGGCGCTGCTTGCCTATGTGCGCAATGCCGGCAAGTCGGGGGTGCGTCATGGCTAGCAACTTCTCCATCAAGCACCAGCCTGGCTTCACCGCGATCGCGGCGACCTGTTTCGTCGTGCTTTACCTGCCGATCGCGGTGCTGGTGGTCTATGCCTTCAATGCGGCAAGCTCGACGTCGGAATGGGGCGGCTTTTCGCTGAAGTGGTTCCAGTCGGCATACCAGAACACGCAGGTCATCGACGCGACACTGCGATCCTTCCAGATCGGCGCCATCGCTGCGGTGCTGTCGACCATATTCGCCACCATGGCGGCGCTTGCCACCACACGCACCGCCTCTTATCCCGGCCTCACCTTCAAATATGCGGCGATCAACCAGCCGTTGATGGTGCCCGAGATCGTCACCGGCGTGGCGCTGCTGATCTTCTTCTCGCGCATCAAGATCTTCACCGGCTATTCCGGCCTCGGTTACCTGATCGCCGCGCATACGGCTTTCTGCATTCCCTTCGCCTATCTGCCGATCCGGGCGAGGCTGGAGAATATGGACCTGACGCTGGAGCGTGCCGCCGCCGATCTCTACGCGACGCCGTGGAAGACCTTCCGCCGCATCACGCTGCCGCTGTTGTGGCCCGGCATCCTTGCTGGACTGATGCTGGCCTTCGTCATCTCGCTCGACGACGTCGTCATCACCGAGTTCGTCAAATCGGGCGGCCAGGACACGCTGCCAACCTACATGCTCGGCCAGATCCGGCGCGGCATCACACCCGAGATCAACGCGATATCGACCGCCTTCCTGCTGCTTTCGGTCGCGATCGTCACGTTGTTTTTCTTTGTCAGCAGGAAACGAGACTGAACCTAATGGGAGTTAGAACCATGAACTGGAAGACCACAGCGAGCGCCATAGGGTTGGCGTTGCTCGCCTCGACGGGGCTTGCCCGCGCCGACGGCGTGCTCAACATCTACAATTGGGGCAACTACACCAGCCCTGACGTGATCAAGAAGTTCGAGCAGAAATACAACATCAAGGTCACGATCACAGACTACGATTCCAACGACACCGCGCTCGCCAAGGTCCGCCAGGGCGGCACCGGCTTCGACATCGCCGTGCCCTCGCAGACCTACGTGCCGATCTGGATCAAGGAAGGGCTTGTGCTCGAAACCGACCCGGGCAAGATGGAGAACTTCAAGAACGTGGCGCCGGAATGGGCCAATCCAGATTTCGATCCCGGCCGCAAATATTCGGTGCCGTGGGCGCTGGGCACGGTGGGCGTCGTCGTCAACACCGATGCCTACAAGGGACCGGCCGACAGCTGGGGCATCATCTTCAACACGCCCGACGAGCTGAAGGGCAAGGTCAACGTCGTTCCCGAGATGAATGACGTCATCTTCGCCGCGATCAAATATGTCGGTGGCCAGCAGTGCACCGACGACAAGGCGGTGCTGAAGAAGGTGCGTGACACGCTCGTCGCGGCCAAGCCGAACTGGATCGCCATGGAATACAACACCATCGAGAAGATGGGCGCCGGCGACTTCAAGGCCACCAGCGACTGGAACGGCTCTGCGCTACGCCAGCGGCTGGCCAATCCGGCCATCCACTACAATTATCCGAAGGAAGGCTACGGCCTGTGGAGCGACAACGTCGTCGTTCTCAAGGAAGCCAAGAATGTCGACAACGCCAAGCTGTTCCAGAACTTCATCATGGATCCGGAAAACGCAGCCGGCCTCTCGGCCTTCCACCGCTACGCCAACGCCATCACCGGCTCGGACAAATACATGCCGGCCGACATGAAGGATGCGCCGGAAGTCGTCATTCCGGCCGCCGCGAAGCCACAGGGCGAATTCCAGAAGATGTGTGCGCCTGAAATCCAGGACATCTACACCAAGATCTGGACCGAGCTGCAGAAGTAATCGCCGCATGACGGACCCGGCGGCACACGCCGCCGGGTCTTTTCTTTTCCGGAAATGGCCTCTCATGAATTCCTATCGCAACAGCGATCCGCTGCCGCCGATCATGCAGGGCTCGCCGCCCGCCATGGTGCCGCCAAAGCTCGACTGGGACCGGCCGCCATGGAACCGCTGGGCGTTCCAGCACATCAGGGAAATCCTGCCGACCGCCGAAGTGTGGCGCGGCAATGGCCACCGCCATCGTCTCGAACGCGCCAAGGTCGATCTCGACGGGCTGTCGGTCGAGGACAGCGAAGGCAGGCCTTCAACGCTCGCGGCGTTGCTTGACGAGACCTATACGGATGGCTTGCTGGTACTCAAGGACGGCAAGGTCGCCTATGAGCGCTATTTCAACGGCATGGATGAGCGAACGCTGCATCTGTCGCAGTCGATGGCCAAATCGATCACCGGCGCGGTGTTCGGCATATTGGCTGGGCGCGGGCTGATCGATCCCACCCGGCCGGTCACCGATTACCTGCCGGAACTCGCCGCCACGGGCTGGGCCGGCGCCAGCGTCCAGCATGTGCTCGACATGACGACGGGCGTGCGCTTTTGCGAGGAATATACCGACCGCTATTCCGACATCGGCCAGGTCGATGTCGCCACGGGCTGGAAGCCGGTGCCGCCGGGCAGCGATCCGGACTTCCGCTGGCCCTCGCATTTGTTCGAGCTGATCCTCGGCTTGAAAGACACGGTCCGTCCGCACGGAGCAAAATTCGAGTACCGCTCGATAGAGACCGACGTGCTCGCCTTCATCATGGAGCGGGTGACCGGCAAGCGGCTGGCGCAACTGGTTTCCGAAGAGCTCTGGCAGAAGCTCGGTGCCGACGAAAGCGCCTGCTTCACCGTCGACAGCGCCGGCTATGCACTGGCCGACGGCGGCTTCAACGCGACGCTTCGCGACTATGGCCGTTTCGGCCAGATGATCCTCGATAATGGCGGCGGCATCGTGCCGGCGGCGTGGATCGAGGCGACACGCAACGGCAGGCACGGCCCGGATTTCTCCGCCAGCATGCCCGAGGGCAGTTACCGCAACCAGTTCTGGATCGAGAATCCCGGCTCGCGCGCGCTGATGTGCCGGGGCGTGTTCGGCCAGATGATCCACATCGACTGGAACACAGGGATGGTCGTGGTGAAGCTTTCGACGTGGCCGGATTTCAGCAATCTCGCCTATTCCATAGCAGCCCTGAAGGCCGTGCACGCCATCGCCGCCGCCCTGCGCTGAGCCCCTCAAGAAACGACCTGGAAGGGAAAACGCCATGACCGGCAAGACCGCGTTCGAGACCCGCTACGGCTTCCGCCGCAACGAGGTGCTGCTCGCCAACTGGCGCGAAAGTCCGTTCAACCGATGGTCGTTCCAGAACCTCGGCGAATTGGTTCCGACCGCGCGCGTCACGGCAACGCCTGGTGCCGCCGAGGAGCCCGTGCGAGACCTCGGCGGCCTGCTCGGCGAGAAAGTTTTGGTTGCCGGCGCGCCGGAGACCGTGGCTGAATTCCTCCTGCGTTCCAGCACCGACGCGCTGACGGTGATGAAGAGCGGCAAGACCGTGGGCGACTGGTTGGCGCCGCACATGGATTTCGGTGCCCGCCACATCATCTTCTCGATCAGCAAATCGGTGACGGCGATCATTGCCGGCATACTGGAAGGCGAGGGCGTGTTCGATCCGGAGGCACCGGTGACGCAATACATCCCGGAGGCGGTGGGCACGGCCTATGGCGAGGCCAGCGTCCGGCATGTGCTCGACATGAGCGTCAGCCTCGATTTCGAGGAGGCCTATCTCGATCCGGAAAGCGCCTTCGCCCGCTACCGCCGCGCCACGCTGTGGAACCCGGGCGGTGGCGCGGAAAGCTTGCGCGAGTTCATCCTGACCCTGCAGCGGCTGGCCGAGCCGCATGGCCAGACCTTCCGCTACCGCTCGCCCAATTCCGACCTGCTCGGCCTGTTGCTCGAACGCGCTTCCGGCCAGCGCTTCACCGACCTGATGCGCGACAGGCTGTGGTTGCCGCTGGGGGCCGTCAGCGAGGCTTCGATCGGCGTCGACATGGAAGGCACGGCGCGCACCGCCGGCGGCATTTCGGTGACGCCGCGCGACCTGGCGCGCATCGGCGAGATGATGAGGCAGGGCGGCATGGCGAACGGCCGGCGCATCGTGCCGGAAGCCTGGGTGCGTGACACGGTTGCGACCGGAGGCAGCTCGGAGGCCTGGCAGCGCGGCGCGATGCTTCCGCTGTTTCCGAACGGCCGCTACCGCAACAAATGGTACCAGACCGGGCATGAGAATGGTGCCTATTGCGGCATCGGCATCCACGGCCAATGGCTCTATGTCGATCCCCGGACCGAAGTCGTGATCGCCAAGATGTCGTCGCAGCCAGTACCTGTCGACGATCCGCTCGATGTCGAGATCGTCGCCTTTTGCGAAGCATTGAGCCGGATGGTCTGAGCCTCCGGGCTTTAGTTCAGCCCTCGCTTTCCTGTGGACCTCTCGTGCCGGTGAAAAGGCGGCGGTTGGCGGACTGAACGTCTGCGCCTATGGTCGCCGCTCTTCTCGTCGACGGCAGGAACGACATGGCATCCGACATCAAGCGCATCGCAGCCATCATCGCGGCCGAGATCAAGGCGCGGCCCGAACAGGCGGCCGCGGCGATCGAACTGCTCGACGAGGGCGCGACGGTGCCGTTCGTGGCGCGCTACCGCAAGGAGGCGACGGGCGGGCTGGACGACACGCAACTGCGCGACCTTGCCGAGCGGCTCGCCTACCTGCGCGAGCTCGACGCCCGCCGCGACACCATCCTCGGCTCGATCCGCGAACAGGGCAAGCTGACGGAGGAGCTTGAGACCAAGATCGCCGCCGCCACCACCAAGGCGGAGCTCGAGGACATCTACCTGCCCTACAAGCCCAAGCGCCGCACCAAGGCCGAGATCGCCCGCGAGCGCGGATTGGGACCGCTGGCCGCGGCCATCCTTGCCGATCGTTCGCAGGTGCCCGCCGAGGCGGCGCTGGCCTATGTCACCGAGGAGGTGGCCGACGCCAAGACGGCGCTTGAAGGCGCCCGCGATATCCTGTCGGAGCAGTTCGCCGAAAATGCGGATCTGGTCGGCAAGCTGCGCGGCTACATGAAGGAACGCGCCTTCCTGCGGGCCAGGGTGGTTGACGGCAAGCAGGAGGCTGGCGCGAAATTCTCCGACTATTTCGACCATGTCGAACGCTGGGCAAATGTGCCAAGCCACCGCGCGCTGGCCATGCTGCGCGGCCGCAACGAAGAGGTACTGTCCCTCGACATCGAAGTCGATGCCGACGACACTTCGCCGGTGAAGCCGGTCGAACGGATGATCGCCAATGCCTACGCGATCGGAGTCAGCCTGCCGGGTGACCGCTGGCTGATGGAGGTCGCCAGCTGGACCTGGCGGATCAAGCTGTCGCTGCACCTGACGCTCGATTTGATGCGCGATCTGCGCGAGCGGGCCGAGGAAGAGGCGATCCACGTCTTTGCCCGCAATCTCAAGGATTTGCTGCTGGCGGCTCCGGCCGGCTCGCGGCCGACGATGGGGCTTGATCCCGGCATCCGCACCGGCGTCAAGGTCGCTGTGGTGGACGGCACCGGCAAGCTGGTGGCGACGACGACGGTCTATCCGTTCCCGCCGCGGAACGATGTGCGCGGCACGCAGACGGAACTTTCAGCGCTGGTCCGCCAGCACAAGGTGGAGCTGATTTCGATCGGCAACGGCACCGGCAGCCGCGAAACCGAAAAGCTGGTGGCGGACATGCTGTCCGACATGCCCGCCGGCTCAGGCCCCAAGCCGCTCAAGGTGATCGTCAGCGAGGCAGGAGCCTCGGTCTATTCGGCCTCGGCGGCGGCGGCGGCCGAATTCCCTGGCCTCGACGTGTCGTTGCGCGGCGCGGTGTCGATCGCGCGGCGGCTGCAGGATCCGCTGGCCGAACTGGTCAAGATCGAACCGAAGTCGATCGGCGTCGGCCAGTACCAGCACGATGTCGACCAGTACCGGCTTGGCCGCTCGCTGGAAGCGGTGGTCGAGGACGCCGTCAATGCCGTCGGCGTCGATCTCAACACAGCTTCGGCGCCGCTCCTGGCGCGTGTCTCGGGTCTTGGCGCGTCACTCGCCGATGCTATCGTCGCGCACCGCGACGCGACGGGACCGTTCGCCAGCCGCAAGGATCTGCTCAAGGTGTCCCGCCTTGGACCACGCGCCTTCGAGCAATGCGCTGGCTTCCTGCGCATTCCAAATGGCAGCGAGCCGCTCGATGCCTCGGCGGTGCATCCCGAGGCGTATGGCGTGGCGAAAAAGATCGTCGCAGCCTGCGGGCGCGATGTGCGCGCGCTAATGGGCGATAGCGCCGCGCTCAAGGCGCTCGATCCGCGCGTCTTCGTCGATGAGCGCTTCGGCCTGCCGACGGTCCGCGACATTCTGGCGGAGCTGGAAAAGCCCGGCCGCGACCCGCGCCCCGGCTTCAAGACGGCGACCTTCGCCGACGGCATCGACGACATCAAGGATTTGAAGCCCGGCATGCTGCTGGAGGGGACCGTCACCAATGTCGCGGCCTTCGGGGCCTTCGTCGATATCGGCGTGCACCAGGACGGGCTGGTGCACGTCTCGCAGCTGGCCGACCGGTTCATCAAGGACGCGCATGAGGTGGTCAAGGCCGGCGACGTGGTCAAGGTGCGCGTCGTCGACGTCGACATCAAGCGCAAGCGCATCGCGCTCTCAATGCGCAAGGACGGCGGCGAGGGCGGCGGATCGAAGGGCGGGCCGCGCGACAATGGCGGCGGCAGGCCGGCGCCACGCTCGCCAGCACCCCAGCGCCAGCCGGAGCGGCCGGCCCAGCAAGGCGCATTCGGCGCGGCGCTGGCGGACGCGCTGAAGCGCAAGTAGCTACCAGGCCAGAACAGCCGGCTCCTTCTCAAGCTGGCCTAGCAGCCAGTCTCGAAAACTGGCAGCCGGTGGATAGCCGCGCTTGTCATGGGGAACGACGAGGTAATAGGCGCTGCGGCTTTGCATCGGTTGGCCGGGCGCCGTCACAAGCTGGCCGCGCTGCAATTCGCCGGCGATGAGCAGTAGGGGCAACAGCGCCACGCCGAGCCCCGCCATGCAGGCCTGGGCGGCGGTGCCGAACTGCTCGAACTGCATGCCTGGTCCGGTCGGCGCGCTCAGACCCTGGTGCTCGAACCATTCGGTCCAGGCGCCGGGGCGCGTCGCCATGTGCAGCAGCGGCAGGCGACCGATATCGGCCGGCGTGGCGATGGCGCGACCGGCGAGGAATTCGGGCGATACCACCGGCGCCACCGTTTCGCGCACCAGGAGCGTGGAGTCGGCCTCCGGCCAGTCAGGCAGGCCGTAGTGGATGGCGGCATCCAGCCTCTCCCGGGCGAAGTCGAAGCGGCCGACACGGGTGACGAAGTTGATGGTGATGTCGGGATTGTTTTCCACGAAATCGGGGATCATCGGCATCAGCCAGCGCGTGCCGAAGGTCGGCAATATGGCAAGGTTCAGGATGCCGCTATGCCGATTGCTCATCAATCCAAGCGCGGCATCCCGCAATTGGCCAAGTGCGGCACGTACCGCCTCGGCATAGATTTCGCCCGCAGCCGAGAGCTGGACATTGCGGCTGTCGCGTTCGAACAGTTGGCGCCCGAACTGATCTTCCAAGAGCCTGATCTGCCGGCTGACAGCGCCCTGGGTCAGGTCCAACTCCTGAGCGGCGGCGGTGAAACTGCCAAGCCGCGCCACCGCCTCGAAGGCGGCAAGGGCGCTGATGTTGGGCAAAAGGCGGCGCTGGACACTCATGATCCATTCCTAATGCTCATTGATCGGAGAAGCAATTTCGTTTGATTTTTTCATGCCGCGGGTCGATAAGCCGGGCTTCAGCCGTTTTGAGGATCGAGAGCCATGGCCGCCGACAAGAATGCATTCGTCTGGGAAGACCCGTTCCTGATCGAGGACCAGCTTTCGGAAGACGAGCGCATGGTGCGCGACGGCGCGGCGGTCTTCGCCGCCGACAAGCTGGCGCCGCGCATCGAGGACGCCTACCTCAACGAGACCTTCGACACGGCGATCTTCCGCGAGATGGGTGAGGCCGGCCTTCTTGGCATCACCATTCCGGAGGAATTCGGCGGGCTCGGCGCCAACTATGTCACGTACGGACTGGTCGCGCGCGAAGTCGAGCGTGTCGATTCCGGCTATCGCTCGATGATGTCGGTGCAGTCGTCGCTGGTGATGTATCCGATCCATGCCTATGGCTCGGACGCACAGCGCAGGAAGTACCTGCCCAAGCTCGCCAGCGGCGAGTGGATCGGCTGTTTCGGCCTGACCGAGCCGGATGCCGGCTCCGACCCTAGCGGCATGAAGACCCGCGCCGAGAAGACCGCCAGCGGCTACAGGATTTCCGGGTCCAAGATGTGGATTTCCAATGCGCCGGTCGCCGACGTGTTCGTCGTCTGGGCGAAGTTGAAGGGCGAGAACGGCAAGGACGAGATCCGTGGCTTCGTGCTGGAAAAGGGCATCAAGGGGCTTTCGGCGCCGAAGATCGGCGGTAAGCTGTCGCTGCGGGCATCGATCACCGGCGAGGTGGTGATGGAAGGCGTCGAGGTCGGCGAAGACGCGCTGCTGCCCAATGTCTCCGGGCTGAAGGGCCCGTTCGGCTGTCTCAACCGCGCCCGCTTCGGCATTTCCTGGGGCTCGATGGGTGCGGCGGAAGATTGCTGGCATCGCGCCCGCCAGTATGGCCTGGACCGCAAGCAGTTCGGCAAGCCGCTCGCCGGCACGCAGCTTTACCAGAAGAAACTCGCCGACATGCAGACCGAGATCGCGCTCGGGCTGCAGGCATCGCTGCGCGTCGGGCGTCTGCTCGATGGAGGCAAGATGGCGCCGGAGATGATCTCGATCGTCAAGCGCAACAATTGCGGCAAGGCCCTCGACATCGCCCGTCAGGCCCGCGACATGCATGGCGGCAACGGCATCCAGATCGGCTATCACGTCATGCGCCACGCGCAGAACCTGGAAACGGTCAACACCTATGAAGGCACGCATGACGTGCACGCGCTGATCCTCGGGCGGGCGCAAACAGGGATACAGGCCTTTTTCTGAGCCAGGCAGTGCCATAAGGCAATTCGCCCCTGAATGGATTACTGATCGGGTTACTACAATGCCTGCGCGATTGAGAACCGCCTTCCCCCACTCCGTCTCGGCTTCGCCGAGCCACCTCTCCCCCCTCCGGAGGGAGAGGAAAGGAGCCAGTTTGGGATAGGTTCACGCCCTTCCTCTACCCCGTCGATCGGGGGAGAGGTGGCTCGGCGAAGCCGAGACGGAGTGGGGGTCGACCTGCTCGGGAGAAGGCGTTCGACTGGGTGCACCGCAACATCCGCTTGGAGATCGGCTACCATCTGTGTCAGGGTCTAGTGTTCGTTTGAAACGCCGACCTCCGGGGCCCCATGGCAATTCTGGCAGCCGTCTACCACCTGACCCACTACAAATACGACCGGCCGGTGGTTCTCGGCCCTCAAATCATCAGGCTGCAGCCGGCGCCGCATTCCCGCACCAAGGTGCTCAGCCATTCGCTCAAGGTCGAGCCGGCGAACCATTTCGTCAATCTGCAGCAGGATCCCTACGGCAACTTCCTCGCCCGCTTCGTCTTTCCCGAGCCGGTGAGCGAGCTGAAGATCGAGGTCGATCTCGTTGCCGACATGACGGTCTACAATCCGTTCGATTTCTTCGTCGAGCCTGCGGCCGAGACATTTCCGTTCGAGTATCCGGAAGAGATCAGGGACGACCTCGCCATCTACCGGACACCGGAGCCGGCGGGACCGCTGCTCTCGGCCTTCCTGAAAACCGTCGATCGCAGTGCGCCCAATACGGTCAATTTCCTCGTCGACCTCAACGCCCGCCTGCAGCGCGAGATCGCCTACATCGTGCGCATGGAAACCGGCGTGTTCTCGCCGGAGGAAACGCTGGCCGCCGCAAAGGGCTCCTGCCGCGATTCAAGTTGGCTGCTGGTGCAGATCCTCAGGAATCTGGGCATCGCCGCACGTTTCGTCTCCGGCTATCTGATCCAGCTCAAGCCAGATCTTGTCGCGCTTGACGGTCCGGCCGGAACCGCTGTCGACTTCATCGATCTGCACGCCTGGTGCGAGGTCTATCTTCCGGGCGCCGGCTGGATCGGCTTCGACCCGACCTCCGGCCTGCTGACCGGCGAAAGCCATGTGCCGCTGGCGGCAACACCGCATTTCCGCAACGCCGCCCCGATTTCGGGCATGGCGAGCTTCGCCAATGTCGAGTTCGGCTTCGACATGCGGGTCGACCGCATCGCCGAACATCCTCGCATCACCAAGCCGTTCTCGGACGAAAGCTGGCAGGCGCTCGACGCGCTAGGCAACCAGGTCGATGCGGCACTCGAGGCCGGGGATGTGCGGCTGACCATGGGGGGCGAGCCGACCTTCGTGTCCATCGACGATTTCGAGGCGGCCGAGTGGAACACTGCCGCCGTCGGTCCGACCAAGCGCGAAAAGGCCGATGCGCTGATCCGACGCTTGCGCGAACGTTTCGCGCCGGGTGGCTTTCTCCACTACGGCCAGGGCAAGTGGTATCCCGGCGAGAGCCTGCCGCGCTGGACCTTTTCGCTCTACTGGCGCGCCGATGGCCAACCGGTGTGGAGCGATCCGTCGCTGATCGCGCGCGAGACGAGCAACGCCGAGGTCGGGCCGCAGCAGGCGGAAAGCCTGCTCACGGCAATCGCCGATGAACTCGGCATCGACAGGTCGATGGTCAGCGAAGCCTATGAGGATCCGGCCGAATGGCTGCTCAAGGAAGGCAAGCTGCCCGACAATGTCGATCCGTCCAACTCAAGGCTGGAGGATCCGGAGGAACGCAGCCGCATGGCGCGTGTGTTCGAGCGCGGGTTGACCAAACCGTCGGGCTATGTCCTGCCGGTGCAGCGCTGGAACAGCCAGGCATCGGAACCGCGCTGGCGTTCTGAGAGATGGACGACGCGGCGCGGCCGCCTGTTCCTGGTGCCGGGCGATTCCCCGGTCGGCTATCGCTTGCCGCTGGGCACACTGCCCTATGTGCCGCCGGCACAGTTTCCCTACATCGTGCCGGTCGATCCGTCACTGCCGCGCGGGCCGCTGCCGGCGCGCGAGGCGATTCTGCCCGCAGCGGCCCCGGCCGAACGCGAAGGCGCCGACGAAATGGCCCGCCGCCAGCAGGCGGCATCCTTCACGGCGGCGACCGGGCAGCAGGACCGGGTCGAGCAGGAGCTCACCGAGATCGGCGGCGCGGTGCGCACAGCGCTTTCGGTCGAACCGCGCGACGGGCGTCTGTGCGTGTTCATGCCGCCCGTCGAGGCGCTGGAAGACTATCTCGAACTGGTTGCGGCGGCCGAGAATGCGGCAAAGGCAATAGGGCTTCCCGTGCATATCGAGGGCTATGGCCCGCCTCATGATCCGCGCCTCAACGTCATCCGCGTCGCGCCCGATCCGGGAGTCATAGAGGTCAATATCCACCCGGCTTCCAACTGGCAGGATTGCGTGGCGACGACGACGGCGATCTATGAGGAGGCGCGGCAGACGCGGCTTGGTGCCGACAAGTTCATGATCGATGGCCGCCACACCGGCACTGGCGGCGGCAACCATGTCGTTGTCGGCGGCGCGACGCCGAACGACAGCCCGTTCCTGCGCCGGCCAGACCTGTTGAAGAGCCTGGTTCTGCAATGGCAGCGGCATCCCTCGCTGTCGTACCTGTTCTCGGGCCTGTTCATCGGGCCGACCAGCCAGGCGCCGCGCTTTGACGAGGCGCGCCATGACTCTCTGTACGAGCTCGAGATCGCGATGGCGCAGGTGCCGCATCCGGACCAGGGTGCGGCACCCTTGCCGTGGCTGGTCGACCGGTTGTTCCGCAATCTTCTGACCGATGTCACGGGGAACACGCACCGCTCGGAAATTTGCATCGACAAACTATTCTCACCGGATGGGCCGACCGGGCGGCTGGGGCTGGTGGAGTTCCGCGGCTTCGAGATGCCGCCCAATGCGCGCATGTCGCTGGCGCAGCAATTGCTGGTGCGCGCCATCATCGCACGGGCCTGGAAGGCGCCGCTCGACGGCCGCTTCGTGCGTTGGGGCACCTCTCTGCATGACCGGTTTATGCTGCCGCACTATGTCTGGGCCGATTTCCTCGACGTGCTCGACGACCTCAAGCTCAACGGCTTCGAGTTCCGGCCTGAATGGTTCGACGCCCAGCTCGAATTCCGCTTCCCGTTCTGCGGCGAGGTCCGGCATGCTGGCATCAAGCTGGAACTGCGCCAGGCGCTGGAGCCTTGGCATGTCATGGGCGAACAGGGCGCCATCGGCGGCACCGTACGCTTCGTCGATTCCTCGGTGGAAAGGCTGCAGGTCAAGACCGAAGGGCTCAATCCGGAGCGTCACGCGATCGTCTGCAACGGCCGCGTCGTACCGATGAAGGTGACCGACAACAGGGAGGTCGCGGTGGCCGGCGTGCGCTTCAAGGCTTGGCAGCCGGCTTCTGGCCTGCATCCGGCGCTGCCGGTCAACACGCCCCTGGTCTTCGACATTTACGACCGCTGGTCGGGCAGGGCGATTGGCGGTTGCGTCTACCATGTCGCGCATCCGGGCGGGCGTAACTACGACACGTTCCCGGTCAACGGCAACGAGGCCGAGGCCCGGCGGCTCGCCCGCTTCGAACCGCGCGGCCACACGCCATCCGGCTATGTGATGCGCGAGGAACAACCGGCACAAGATTTCCCGATGACCCTTGACCTTCGGCGCCCGCCAAGACTGTGATCCGACATGGCAAAGGGGAATCACAAGAGGGTACGCGGCAAGCCGCAGACCCACAGCCTGCTGGAGCACTACCAGCCGATCGACGGCGTTGTCGACGAGATGGTCGACGCGTCAGGCAATCCCCGCCCGGCCTGGAAGGATTTCATCGAGGCGCTCGACGAATTGGGGCCTGAAAAGCTCGGTCAGCGCTTTGCCCGCGCCGACCAGTATCTGCGCGATGCCGGCGTCTACTACCGCGTCTACGACAAGGCAGGCGCCAATGAGCGCGAATGGCCGCTGGCGCATGTGCCCCTGCTCATCGAAGATACCCAATGGGCCGCGATCAGCGCCGGCCTCGTCCAGCGCGCCGAGCTGTTCGAGGAAACCGTCGCCGATATCTATGGCCGCAACCGGCTGATCGAAAAGGGCGTCCTGCCGGCAGGGCTCATCGCCGCCAGCCCTGAATATTTGCGGCCCGTCGTCGGCACCAGGCCGGCCGAGGGACATTTCCTGCATTTCTGCGCCTTCGAGCTTGGCCGCGGGCCCGACGGCCGCTGGTGGGTGCTGGGTGACCGAACGCAGGCGCCGTCCGGCGCCGGCTTCGCGCTGGAGAACCGCGTCGCCACCACGCGCGCGCTGTCGGACATCTATGGCGAGATGCATGTGCACCGGCTCGCCGGCTTCTTCCGCCGCTTCCGCGATGCGCTGCTCGGCATGGCCACCGACGGCCGCGTCGCGATCCTGACGCCGGGACCGCTCAACGAGACCTATTACGAGCACGCCTACATCGCCCGCTATCTCGGCATCATGCTGCTGGAGGGCGAGGATCTGACCGTTTCCGGCGGCAGGCTTATGGTGCGGACCGTTTCCGGCCTGATGCCGATCAGCGTGCTCTGGCGGCGCCTCGATGCCGCCTTCGCCGATCCGCTCGAACTGCGCTCGGATTCGCAGATCGGCACGCCGGGTCTGGTCGAGGCGATCCGGCAGGGCTCCGTGTCCACCGTCAATGCGCTGGGGTCCGGCCTGATGGAAACGCGGGCGCTGCTCGCCTTCCTGCCCAAGATCGCGCGCGAACTGCATGGCGAGGAATTGTTGCTGCCGAGCGTCGCGACATGGTGGTGCGGGCAGGAGGCCGAGCGCGCCCATGTGCTTGCCAACATCGACCGTATGGTGATCGGCCCGGCGCTGTCGACCAGGCTCGCCTTCGAGGATGACGGCCAGACCAAGCTCGGCTCGGCGCTGTCGGCCGGGGAGCGGGCGGAGCTGGTGGCGCGGATCGAGCGCGATGGCGACGCCTTCGTCGGCCAGGAAGCAGTGACGTTGTCGACGACGCCCGTCTATGTCGATGGCTGGCTGGAACCAAGGCCAGCGAGCCTGCGCGTCTATCTGGCGCGTACGCCTGAGGGCTGGACGGTGATGCCGGGCGGGTTCGCCCGCGTCGGCCTGTCCCTAGACCCGACCGCGATCGCCATGCAGCGCGGCGGCCAGGCAGCTGACGTCTGGGTGGTCAGCGACAGGCCGGTGGAGCGCGAGACGCTGCTGCCGCAAGAGGGCGACAGCTTCAGCCGCACCAGGCCGGGCAGCCTGCCCAGCCGTGCGGCTGAGAACCTGACATGGCTCGGCCGCTACATCGAACGCTCGGAAGACACGGTGCGTATATTGCGCGCCTATCACGTGCGGCTGGCCGAAACGTCGGACCCGGACATGCCGCTGCTGGCCGACGTCAGAGACTATCTCGAACCGTTCGGCATCGATGTCGGCACGGCGATCCCGTTGGGGCTGATCGGTACGCTGGACAGCGCGGTTTACAGCGCGGGCCAGATCCGCGACCGTTTCTCGCCCGACGGCTGGCTCGCGCTCAAGGACCTGTCGAAGACCATCCACCAGTTCGCCACGACGGTGGCGCCGGGGGATGACGCGACACGGGCAATGACCGTCATCCTGCGCAAGCTCGCCGGGTTTTCCGGCCTGCTGCACGAGAACATGTATCGTTTTGCCGGGTGGCGGTTCCTCGAGATCGGCCGGCGGCTGGAGCGCGGCATCCAGATCGCCCGCACGCTCGCGCGGCTGACCGGCGCCCAGGCGCCGGAAGGGGCTCTAGACATGATGCTGGAGATCGGGGACAGCGTGATGACCCACCGCCGGCAATATCCGGTGCAGGCCGGCCGGCGCACGGTGATCGATCTTCTGGCGCTCGATCCGCTCAATCCGCGCTCCATCCTGTTCCAGCTCGAAAGGCTGAAAGCCGAGATCGGCCTCTTGCCGTCGATCGGCGGCGAGGGGCACATGTCGCCGGCGGCGAAGGAGATCCTGCAGCTCAATACGGCCATCGCCATCAAGGAGCCTTCGGACATGACTGCCGCCGCACTTGACGATCTCGCCAACGAGATAGGCGGTCTCTACAACAGCCTCGCCAAGGCCTATTTCGGCTAGGCAGGTTCCGCAAAGCCTCGCGCGGTCAGAAACCTGCTCCAGGACAAGAAAAATAGCGCATGCTTTACGACATCAGGCTTCATCTCCACTACGACTATGCAGCCGCGGCCGGCGGCGGCCGCCACCAGATCCGCGTCCTGCCGTCGACGATTTCCGGTGTGCAGCGCGTCATCGCGGCATCCCTGTCCTGTGTGCCGGCGCCCAACGAACGTTCCGATTTTTCGGACTTTTTCGGCAACAACGTCACCTCGATCGCATTTCGCGATGCGCATGACGCGCTCGACATCAGGATGAGCGCGCGTGTGTCGGTGTCGCGGCCTGAGCCGGGGCTCGACGTGTCGCCGGATATCGGGCGGCTGAGGCAGGAACTGGCGGCGGTACGGTCGCTGGCGCCGGATGCACCGCATCACTTTCTGTCCGCCAGCAGCCATGCCGGCATCGACGCGGCGATCACTTCATATGCGCACGATAGCGTCGGCAACTCGGCCGCCGGCACGGCCATGAACCTGTGCAACCGCATTCACCGCGATTTCACCTATGATGGCGAGGCGACCACGGTGCGCACCCGGGCCAGCGATGCTTTTAGGCTGAAGCGCGGTGTCTGCCAGGATTTTTCGCACATCATGATCGCCGGGCTGCGTGGACTGGGCATACCGGCCGGCTATGTCAGCGGCTTCCTGCGCACCATCCCGCCGAAGGGAAAGCCCCGGCTGGAAGGCGCCGACGCCATGCATGCCTGGGTCAAGGTCTGGTGCGGACGCGATGCCGGCTGGCAGGAGTTCGACCCGACCAACGGCATGCGGGCCAGCAACGACCACATCACCGTCGGCTACGGCCGCGACTATTCCGACGTCGCACCGATCGTCGGCGTGCTGAAGACCACCGGCGGGCAGGTCGGCGAGCAGGCCGTCGACGTCATCCCGGTCGCGCTCGAAAAGGCGTGAAAGCGGGCCTGTAAGTGCAAGGCGCCCCGTTGCTGCAATTCAAGGTGAACAAGGCGACTTCTCAAACATCGACGAGGCCGTTACTCTATGCTCGTTTTGAGGCGACAGTCATTGTATTGCTAAAGCGCGCAGGCGCGGGGTTCGTAATTGAGAGCAGTCAGCATCGTCATCCCTGCCCACAATGCGGCCGCAACTATCGCGACAACGCTGGCGTCGCTCAGCAGTGAGGCCGAAGTCATCGGCCAGATCCTGCTGATCGACGATGCCTCGACGGACGACACGGCTGATGTGGCACGGCAGGCGACGGCACAACTGTCTCTGCCGTTGCGTGTGCTGCCGGCCGTTTGCGGCGACGCCGGTGCTGCGCGCAATGTCGCCCTGGCTCAGGCGCTCCATCCCTGGGTGTACCTGATCGACGCCGACGATCTGCATCTTCAGGGCGGATTGCGCGCGCGCTGCTGCGGCAGGCGGACAACCAGCCGAAAGCCGACATGGTGGTTGGCGCCTACCGGCGACGCGTGAACGGCCAGGATCGGCAGATCAAGGTGCCGAACGGCTACCAGGCCGCGTGCCTGGCAAACGCTTCGGCCTATGTGAAGGGCGATATACGCTCGGTCGCGGTGGGCAGCGTGCTGGCATCCCGGCGCCTGATCGGGGGAGACGCGGTTCCCGGTCGGGCTGGCCTATGACGAGGACACGCTGTTCTGGGCAAGGCTGATGAGCAAGGCATCGCTGGCCATGATTCCGCAACCCGTGATGGTTTACGAGGTTTCGCCGGCCCGTTCCGACGACCGCTTTACGATCAACCCGGCGCGGCGCTTCCTCGAGTGGCGCCGGGAATTGCGCACGCTCGCCGATTGCGACATCCCGATATCGGCACTCAAGACCAGGGAAGGGCTCGTCGCCCTCAAGATTGCCCGCGTCCACTATGCACGCGGCGACCTGAACACGGCCGCGCGCTTCCTGGCGGTGGCCGCCGCCGCACCAAAGCGGCGGTCGGAGGCTTGGCGCTGCCTGCGCTACAGGCTCAAGCTCGCTGCAAGGCGCCGCCTGTCGGCTCCGCAGATAGAACTGCAAGGCGCCCTTTAGGCAATATCCCATCATCGGCGGACGATATCGCGCAGCTTTCGGGCAGCAGTGGAACCAGCTGTCAACCAGCGGCTTATTTACGGATACCTCCGTGGAGCCCTCATGCTGCAAAGATCCGTATCGTCGCCCAGCCGGCCAGCTGACGGTGAGGCTGTCCCAAGGAAGAGTGGGCAAAGCTCGGCCGACCACACCGCGCTGACCTATGTCAGCGATGCCGAGCCCGGTATCCGCCGGCTGAGGGCAGGCAAGCGATTTTCCTACAAGGGACCGGACGGGCGGCCTGTCTCGGATACCACTAGGGCGCGTATCGAGGCGATCGCCATTCCGCCAGCCTGGACGGACGTCTGGATTTCGCCCGACGCCGATGGCCACATCCAGGCGACCGGTAGGGATCAGCGGGGACGCAAGCAATACCGCTACCATCCGCAATGGGCGCAAGAACGCGACAGCGCCAAATATTCGAGCCTCGTTGCCTTTGCCGAAAGCCTGCCGGACCTGCGGCGCACGATAGACAGCGACCTGCGCCGTCACGGCCTGCCGTTCGAGCGTGTCGTCGCCGCGGTCGTCTGGCTGCTCGACAACACGATGATCCGTGTCGGCAATACCGCCTATGCACGCGACAACAAGAGCTTCGGCCTGACGACATTGCGCGACCGCCATGTCGACATCAGGGGATCGAGCTTGCGGTTCGCCTTCAAGGGCAAGTCCGGCAAGGAGTGGAGCCTAAAGCTGGTCGATCGGCGCATCGCCGGGATTGTGCGGGGCGCGCAGGACCTGCCGGGTCAGAAACTGTTCCAGTATCTCGACGAGCAGGACAATAGGCGCCCGGTCCGCTCCGAGGACGTCAACCGCTATGTCCGGGACGCCGCCGGCGATGCGTTCAGTTCGAAGCATTTCCGCACCTGGGGCGGCACCATCCATGCCGCGTCGCTGTTTGCGCAAACGGAGCTGCCCGAAAGCCAGGCTCAGCAGAAGCGGGTGATGAACAGCATCATCGACGAGGTGGCCAAGCGGCTGGGCAACACGCGCGCCGTCTGCCGCAAATGCTATATCCACCCGCAGGTTTTCGAAGCCTGGTCGCAGGGGCGGCTGCTTGCGGAAATGGCGGAAGCCAACAAGCGCAAGCGGGCGATAGATGGCCTCGACGACGAGGAAGCCCTCGTGCTGAGATGGTTGAGAACCCACGAAGGTTGACCGCTGGCGGAATTGGCGTCGGGATTTTTTTATCGACGCCGTGTCGGGATCGGTCCTACTGTTTCGTCCTTTGATACAGAAAGGACCGACCATGCTCTACGCCATCCTCTGCTATGCCTCCGAAGACGTCGTCAGTTCCTGGAGCAAGGCGCAGGACGATGAAGTCATGGCCAATCTCCTCAACGTTCAGGAGAAATACGCCCAGGCTGGGCGGCTTGGTCCGGTGGCGCGTCTCTTGCCCACGACAGCGGCGACGACGCTGAGGAAAGTCAAGGGCGAGCCGGTCGTCATCGACGGGCCGTTCGCCGAGACCAAGGAACAATTCCTCGGCTTCTACACGCTCGAATGCGCAGACCTCGATGAGGCGGTCGAGTTCGCCCGCGAGCTTTCCGAGGTCAACCCGAGCGGCGGCTCCTACGAGATCCGGCCGGTCTCCATCTTCAATCCCGCCAGGATTCCCGCATGACCGAACTCGCCTGGATCAGCTCCGCCATCAGCGCCGCCCGCCCGCAGGCGATGGGCGCGCTGCTGCGCTATTTCCGCGATCTCGACACGGCGGAGGAAGCTTTCCAGGATGCGTGTCTCAGGGCGCTGAAGAACTGGCCTCAGAACGGGCCGCCACGCGATCCGGCGGCCTGGCTGATCTTCGTCGGCCGCAACAGCGGCATCGATGCGGTGCGCAAGCGCGCCAAGCAGGCGCCGATGCCGGAAGAAGATCAGATCTCCGATCTGGAAGATGCTGAAAGCGATATCGCCGAGCGGCTGGACGGCGCCCATTACCGCGACGACATCTTGCGGCTGCTGTTCATCTGCTGTCATCCTGATTTGCCTGCGACGCAGCAGATCGCAGTTGCGCTGCGCATTGTCTCCGGCCTCACCGTCAGGCAGATCGCCCGCGCCTTCCTGGTTGGCGAAAGCGCCATGGAGCAGCGCATCACACGCGCCAAGGCGCGCATCGCGGATGCCGGCGTGCCGTTCGAGACGCCAGGCGCGGTCGAGCGCTCGGAACGGCTCGCCGCTGTGGCGGCCATGGTCTACCTGATCTTCAACGAGGGATACTCGACCAACAGCGGCGAGGCACCCGCCCGTGCGCCGCTGTGCGAGGAGGCGATCCGGCTGGCCCGGCTGCTGCTCAGGCTGTTCCAGACCGAGCCGGAAATCATGGGGCTGACGGCGCTGCTTTTGCTGCAGCACGCGCGCGCACCGGCCCGTTTCGACGCAGAGGGCGAGATCGTGCTGCTCGAGGATCAGGACCGTAGCCTTTGGAGGCGCAAGATGATCGACGAGGGACTGGCTCTGATCGATAAGGCATTGCGCCATCGCAAGCCCGGCCCCTACCAGGTGCAGGCGGCCATCGCCGCCCTGCATGCCCGGGCTGACAAGGCCGAGGACACAGACTGGGTGGAGATCGACCTGCTTTATGGCCTGCTCGAGCAGATGCAGCCGTCGCCGGTGATCACGCTCAACCGCGCGGTGGCGGTCTCCAAGGTGCGCGGGCCTGAAGCGGCGCTTGCCATGATCGAACCGCTGGAGTCGAGGCTTTCCGGCTATTTCCACTTCTTTGGCCTCAAGGGTGGGCTGTTGATGCAACTCGACCGGGGTGAGGAGGCGCGTATCGCCTTTGACCGCGCCATCGCGCTTGCCAACACGGCGGCGGAAGCGGCCCATATCCGCATGCATATCGACCGGCTGATGAAGGATGGCGCCGTGCGGACGCTGGCGAAAAAGGCCAACTGACCACCATCGCCTGGCTGGCTCAATCGTGCAGCTTGGGCTTGGACCATGCCGGGGTGGCGATTTTCCCCTGAAACAGGTAATGGCACGCCATGACAGCACCTCCTGTGCCTGACGGCACCGGGAAGGCATGGCGGCAGGCCGTGGCCGACGCCATATGAGCGATGGGATCTGAAAGGAATAAATATGATCATAGCGAAGGAAACGGCCGAACTGCTGGCAAAACTGGGCGTGGCCAAGGACGCGCTTGCGGGCGGCGACCTCATCGTGCGCAGTCCGGTGACTGGTGAGCAGATCGCGGCGCTGAAGACGATCTCGCCGGCCGACGCAGCCAAGACCATCGGTGCCGCGCACAAGGCATTCCAGTCCTGGCGGCTGGTGCCAGGCCCGAAGCGCGGCGAACTGGTGCGTCTGCTCGGCGAAGAATTGCGCGCTCACAAAGCCGAGCTTGGCCGGCTGGTATCGATCGAGGTCGGCAAGATCCCCTCCGAAGGGCTGGGCGAAGTGCAGGAGATGATCGACATCTGCGATTTCGCCGTCGGTCTGTCCCGGCAATTGTATGGCCTGACCATCGCCACCGAGCGTCCGGGCCACCGCATGATGGAAACCTGGCATCCGCTCGGCGTGGTCGGCGTCATCTCGGCCTTCAACTTCCCGGTCGCGGTGTGGTCGTGGAACGCCGCCCTTGCCCTGGTCTGCGGCGACGCGGTGGTGTGGAAGCCGTCGGAAAAGACGCCGTTGACAGCGCTTGCCTGCGAGGCGATCTTCAAGCGTGCGGCCAAGCGGTTCGGAGCCGACGCGCCGGACGGGCTGGCGCCGGTGCTGATCGGCGACCGCGCCGTCGGCGAAATCCTGGTCGACCATCCCAAGGTGCCGCTGGTTTCGGCCACCGGCTCGACCCGCATGGGCAGGGATGTCGGGCCGCGCCTGGCCAAGCGCTTCGCGCGCGCCGTGCTGGAACTCGGCGGCAACAATGCCGGCATCGTCTGCCCGACCGCCGACCTCGACATGGCGCTGCGCGCTATTGCGTTTGGCGCCATGGGCACGGCCGGGCAGCGCTGCACGACGCTGCGGCGCCTGTTCGTGCATGACAGCGTCTACGACGCCCTGGTTCCGCGCCTGAAGAAGGCTTATCAGAGCGTTTCGGTCGGCAATCCGCTGGAGACCTCGTCGCTGGTCGGTCCGCTGATCGACAAGGCCGCCTTCGACGCCATGCAGAAGGCGCTGCAGGAAGCCACCGCCCATGGCGGCAAGGTGACCGGCGGCACGCGGGTCGAGAACGGCCACCCGGATGCCTATTATGTGCATCCGGCGCTGGTCGAGATGCCGAAGCAGGTTTTGCCGGTGACCGAAGAGACCTTCGCGCCGATCCTCTATGTGATGAAATACTCGGATTTCGACGCCGTGCTCGACGAACACAATGCGGTCGGCGCCGGCCTGTCGTCGTCGATCTTCACCCGCGACCTGCAGGAATCCGAGCGCTTCCTCGGCGTCGACGGTTCGGACTGCGGCATCGCCAATGTCAACATCGGCACATCGGGAGCCGAGATCGGCGGTGCTTTCGGCGGTGAAAAGGAAACCGGCGGCGGCCGCGAAAGCGGCTCCGACGCGTGGAAGGCCTATATGCGGCGCGCCACCAACACGGTGAACTATTCCAAGGCCCTGCCGCTTGCCCAGGGTGTCTCGTTCGACATCGATTGAGAGCGCCGGGGCTTAGCCAAAGCCAGTGTCGTTCAGGCTCGGCGAGCATCAATCGACACAGGTGGAAGGCGTACACGCCGCTGTAACACTGGACAGCTCTTGAGTTTGTCCAGCGTCGGCTTTGCGACGCTGGCCGAGCCAGTCAACGCAGCCGAGATCCCCGGCATCGCGCAGCTTGCGTGCCAGCGGGACCGCGACAGCTCCAGTCATCTGGCGAATCACTTTTCGAGGCGATGCCGGTCGGGATTCGGTCGAGGCCGGCATGCTCGGGATCGACACCCGATATCAGCCAAAGCAGGCTTCGAAGGCGCTGTCGACAACGGCAAGCTTGGCCGCCTGGACGGTCATGTATTCCTCATAGAACCGGTGCGATACCCACATCACTGAATGGCCGCGCTGACCAAGCCAGCCAATGCTGCCGAGTTCCTCGGCCATGCGCAGTTTGCGGCCGAGATGGGTCCGCGACAATTTAAGCCATTTGGCGAAGTCGCCGATCGAAACCACACTGGTTGGAATCCGCTCGAGGCCAGCATGATCGGGATCGATGCCCGACATCAGCCAGTCCATGACTATGCCGCCATTGTTGAGCCAGATGAACAGGGAAAAGGTCTGGTTGGGCTCGCGCACCGGCTTTGAAGCGAGCAGGCCGTCGGCGACCAGGGGCTGCAGCGTCGCAAGCATGTCGGGCCGCTCCAGGTATCTGGCCAGCCGGTCGCCGCCGTCGATATGGTCAAGCGTGCGCAGATGGGCGATGACCCAGCCGGTGAACCTCTCGATGGTGGCCGCCGTCGGTTGCAGCGGATGCGTGCGGCCATCCCCGCCCGCCACATACTCGGCGATATTGTAGTGCAGCATCTCCTTGATGAAGGCGTCGGCCGTATTGCGGCTGGCCACCGCGTTGCGGTGCACGACCTCGATGAAACGCGATACCGTCAGTTCCTTGCGGCGGTCGTTCGGGTCGCGCCTGAAATGCATGGCAAGGCCGACATGACCCATCAGCCAGCGCTGCTGCGTGGCAAAGATGGAAGCCAGTCGGGGGCTTTCCTCATAGATTCGGATCAGGGACTGCGACTGTTCCTGAACGTAGCGGTGCAAGGCCGGATGGGCGGCTATGTCTTCCAGATGCAGGGCTATTCTCCCGATGCTTTGAACCACCCGGATGGCGAGGTTGCGTTCCCTATTTTTCAGCCTTCAACATTTGTGTCCAGACATAGCAAAAGCGGCGTACAGGGCCAGTCAAGCACATAAGGCCTATCCCGACTGATACGGGATAGGCCTTATGTGCTCTTCGAGATGAGTTCCTAAGCGGTCAGCCGCAGACGCGAACGTCTTCGATCACCTTGTGATGGTGGCGCCAGTGCACGACCGTTTCGATATGGCAGCGGTGGCGCCGATGATAGCGGCGATAATCGCCATTGCCATAGTCGTCATATTGCACATTCTCGTCACCATACTGATTATAGTGCCGGTGATGGTGGCGGCGAATGACGATTCCACTATCGGATTGGTCATCCGAATATTGGTTGTCGTCGTCGGATTGGATAACCAGACTTGCGGCTTGCGTCGGCGCGATGACTGCGGCTGTTGCGGCCAAAGTCAGCACGGAAGCCAAAATGAATTTTTTCATGTTTCGTCCTCCTGCGGTTCTAAGCCATATCAACTCGTGGAAAGACTTAGCGTTCCAATACCAATCGGTAGGCTACTCGTCGCCGCGGACGCCACGCCGGTCGGAGCGGCCGGGACTGTGGCCTTACAGCCGAACAAAGGCCGTCAACGGCAGGTGATCGGAAGCCACGCGCGAAAGCGGCGTGTCATGCGCTTCCACAGCCGAGATCATGCCGTGCCGGTTACCCATGATGCGATCGAGTGCCAAGAGCGGCAGGTTCGACGGGAAGGTGGGAACGGCCGGCGGCAGCGGTCCAAAGGTCAAGTGCAGCGTGTTCAGCGCGGAGCGGTTGCCGAGCCGCCATTCGTTCAGGTCGCCGAGCAGCAGCGTCGGCGTTTCGTCGGGGCTGTTCATGATATCCAGCACGACCTGGGCCTGCTGCGAACGTGAGCGGCGCAGCAGGCCGAGATGGGCGGCGATGACGCGCAATGTCCGGTTTCCGTCGAGATCGATCTCGGCCACCACCGCGCCGCGCGGCTCCAGGCCCGGAAGCCTGATCTGATGCACGTCGCGAACGACGCCCTTCTTGAAAAGCAGGACGTTGCCATGCCAGCCATGGCCTTTGCCATTGGCTGCGATCGGCACCGGCACCAGGCCTGTTTCCCGTTCGAGGTGGGGCAGGTCGAGGAGTCCGTCACGGTCGCCGAAACGGTTGTCCGCCTCCTGCAGCGCAATGACGTCGGGGTCGATTTCGCGAATGACGCGGCTGGTGCGGTCGGGATCGAACCTGCGGTCGACGCCGATGCATTTGTGGACGTTGTAGGAAGCGACCAGCGTCCCGGTGGCGCCGGCCTTTTTGGGCGACGCGGCATTGGCCTTGCGCATCCGCCGGTCACGGATGGACAAAAGCATGCTCGCCGGCAGGCTGCGCCCGTTCATCCGCATGGCATGCCTGTCCCTGCTTTTCTCACCATGCACCTCAAATAGAGTCTTCCGGCCGATGTTCCATGGGTGCACGCTATCCGCCAAACACGTCGTTTTGTTAAAGATAGGGTGAACCGAGCCACAATATACGATCGAAGAGGCGGATGATGAACGGGCGGGCCTGCAACGCTTCCAGCGTCACGGGTGTGGCCGTTTCGATCGCTGCTTCAATGCGAGCCTCGATCTCCTCGGCAAAGCCGGCATCGAGAACCTCGAGATCGATCTCGAAATTCAGCCGCAACGAGCGGGCGTCCAGGTTGGACGACCCGACATAGGCCCACAGCCCGTCGATCGAAAGCAGCTTGGAATGATCGAACGGCCCTGCGGTACGCCAGATCCGGCAATAATTCTTGAGCATCTGGTCGAATTGCGCGGTCATGGCGCGATCGACGAGGAAGAGATTGTTCTTCGCCGGCACCACGATGTCGATCTCGACTCCGCGCCTGGCAGCGGTGATCAGCGCACTGATCAACTCGCGGTCCGGCAGGAAATAGGGCGACATGATGCGGATCGACTTGCGGGCGATGGAGAAGGCGCCGATCAGCAATTTGTGGTTGGTTTCGTTGCTTGCATCGGGCCCCGAGGCGACCGCACGCACCATCATCGACTGGCCGGCGGTGGACGAAAATGGTGTGATCCGCCAGGCATCGCCCTTCAGCCTCTCATTGCCGGCGAAACGCCAATCCTCGGCAGCGACCGAGAACAGGTCGGTCACAACAGGCCCGCTGACCTGAAAATGCGTGTCCCTGGCGCTGGCAAGGCCGGCGAACTCGGCCGAGAATCCCTTGCGTATGTTCATGCCGCCGGTAAAGGCGATCGCGCCGTCGATGACCAGGATCTTCCTGTGGGTCCTCAGATTGGCGTAGGGCAGGCGCAGGCCCATGACGATGTTGCCGTTGAAGAGATCGGCGGTGATGTTGGCGCGGCGCAGATGGCCAAGGATACTGGGCACGGAATAACGGGCGCCGACGGCATCGATCAGCACGCGGACGGTGACGCCGCGCTTCACGGCTTGTGCCAGCGACTCGACGAAGAGCAGGCCGACGGCGTCATTGTCGAAGATATAGGTTTCCAGAAGGATGCTGTGCCTGGCCCTGTCTATGGCCAGACACATCGCCGCATAGGCCTCGTCGCCGGTTCTAAGCAGGGTGATCGTGTTGCCGGAGGTGAGCGCGCGCCGTGCCACCCGGTCGCCCAGCGTCTTCAGGCCGGTGAAGCGCTGGCCATATTGCTTGCCGATCAACTCCTCGACGGCGGCGTCGCGAACGGAAGCGTCACCGGCAAGTGGCCGCTGCGCGCTGATCGAGGCGCGGCGAATGCGGTTTATGCCGGCCACGGCATAGATCAGCACACCGATGATCGGCGACAGCAGCATGACGCCGACCCAGCCGGTGGCGGCACGAACGTCCTCCTTGGTCATGACGGCGTGGGCAATGCCGACGGTCGCCATGATCACCGAGATGATCGCCAGGATTCGGGGCCAGTGAGTCGCCAGGGTCTCGAACATTTTGCGGACTATCCAGCGGGTGGTCGCAGAAGGCAATGCAGGCGCTTATGCCTGGGCTTTTGCCGGATGACGGTCGCGACGCTCAGCCGAAGAATTCCGTTTCCTGAGACAGATTGAGCGAATCAAGCGCCGATAGAACTCCATCCAGGAGAGCGGAGCGTGACCTCAAGCATATGGCCGACGGATCGACGACCAAGACCAATAAAATAACGCTGCAAGGCGGCGACCCGAATGCGCCTGTCGTTATCTCCAATGTCGGCCCAGGCGTTACCGGCACCGACGCGGTCAACGTCAACCAGTTGAACCTGAACCTGGCCCAATCCAGGAGCTACACCGACCAGGTGGCGGTCACGACCCTGCCGCAGGCTAAAAACTATACCGACCAGAAGTTCAGCCAGCTCAATTCCGACATAAGCGGCATCAGGGACGAAGCACGGCAGGCGGCGGCAATCGGCCTCGCTGCGCTACGACGATCATCCCGGCAAGCTGAGCGTGGCGGCGGGCGGCGGCTTCTGGCGGGATTCGAGCGCCTTCGCCTTCGGCGCGGGCTACACCAGCGAGGATGGCCGCATCCGCGCCAATGTGTCGGGCACGGCCGCCGGTGGAAACGTCGGCGTCGGCGCCGGCCTGAGCTTCACGCTGAACTGAAGAGGGATTTGAGGCGGGAATGGACAGGCGAACAGGCCATGCCGGCCTAGATGCAATTGCCGTGGCCGTGCTGACCTGCCTGGCGCTTGCCGGCGGGCTGGCGCCGGTTGCAGATGGCTCCGCCCTTCAGGATCAAGCCTTCGGATGTGGTCGTGCCTCCCGACGTGAAGCTCGGGCAATACCAGCGCACCATCCGTCCCTTCGAGAACTGGACGCTGATCTGCGACGAGAACCTGAAGGCCCGCAAGAAGGTGTGCAATGTCTCGCAGGTGATCGAGGACCGAGCCGGCAAGATGGCCTTCAGCTGGTCGCTTGCCGCCACCCAGGACGGCAAGCCGAACATGATCGTGCGCACCGCGCCGAACGCCAGGAGCGACGGCCCGGTGTCGCTGAAGTTCGATGGCAAACAGCCGATCGACATGCATCTCGACGGCTGCAACGAAATGGTCTGTGTCGGCATGCTGCCGGTGGGGCCGCTGATGCGCCAGCAGATAGCGCAGAAGGCAACGCCGGCGATCTCCTATGCAACCGTCGACGGCCAGACCATCACCGTGACCGCAACGCTCAAAGGGCTGTCGGAAGCCCTTGCGCCAATCAAGTAACGAGGCATCGCCATGAGCCAGCAACAGGATTCGTTCATATCCGCGACACACGGCAGTCCGAATGTCGAGGCGGATCGGCGAAGGGTGATCGAGCCCGTGCGCGCGCCGCGGCGGTGGCCGCGCGTCATTGGCGCGAGGCGGCCTTCGATGGCGGACCAGAGCCGCTCGCTGGCCTTCCGCATAGGCGCGGGCACAAGGCTCGAGTTCAAAAACCAGGATGTAACTTTTCCCGCCGCGTACAAGGCGGACAAATCATTCGCCCATGTTTCCGGTAACTTCGACGGAGCGGGGACCGAGATTGACGGCATTTTCAGAAGTCAAAGCGTCCTGCCAGGGTTGGGCGAAACCTCGACGCACCCCCAGGCGTCGGTTTGCGATGCAAATTGCGCAAAAGCCGGTTCGTCATTCACTTCATCGGGTAGTTGCCACGTCCATTCTGTGCCGCAGCCGGGGACGCTCGGTCGTCGGGCCCGGCGCCTGCTGATACCTGGCGAAGAGTTTGAGCTTGTCGGGATAGGTGATCCGGATCCGGCGTCGACAACCCTCGCACTCATACCACGAAACACTCTGAAACCAGCTACCGTGCTTTACGAATGCGAAACCGCATTCGGGACATTGGAATGTCATTTTGCAAGTCAACAATGCTGCGGAGAGCGGCATCCAAGTTCTCACACCATGTTAAAGATTTTTGTGGATCTGGTCCGCCGCCTCGCCGGGCGGCGGGCCAAATGCTGCGATCGCCCCTACTGGATGACCTTGACGATCTTGCGGGTGCCCGGATCCACGACAACCGTCCGATTGTCGATCACGGTGTAGCGATATTTGACATTGGGAACTTCGTGGAGTTCGACGGTATCGGGCAAAGCCGTGCCGACGTTGAGTTCCACACCGGGAACCTTCACTGAAGCCAGCGGCTGCTTCTTCACGTATTCCTTGATGACTGTTTCCTGCTCGGGCTGGATGACGACGTCCTCCGCCGCGGCTGCGCCAATACCCGCAAGCAACAGAGCCGCAGCGGCGGCGGCAAGATGCATTCTCATGAGTTCCTCCTTCGCAAAAATAAGCGCGGTACGACTTCCATTGCCGCGCCCGGACCGAACTTGGCCCGAGGTCAAACGTTCCCGAATTAGGGCTTCGGTCGGGCGGATACCGGACTTAGGTCCGATCGCGAAACGCAAAAGTCCTGCCAAACCCCTTACCGGGAACAGCCGCCTTTTGCGGTCGTTGTTCGCTGCAAGTTTGTGGGAGGAAGGTGATGGATAGGAGTGTCGGACAAGCGCGCTGGTTGCTCGCACCAATATTCGCGGTGGCCATCACCTTCTTGGTGGTTGGCATTGTCCTCAGTTGACCCTCCAGGAGAATCGACCACCAAGGTTATGCAGATTGGCGCAGCTAACGTCCCTTCCTGCGCCGATAGGGTTCGCACGCCGCTCCGATGCGGCGGCGAGCGAACCCTCAATCCCCCGGGCGTACGGCACCGAGATGTGAGGTTTGGCCTAATGTTCAGAGACAAGGAAACCCGTTTTCTGGAGGCAGCACTGTTCATGGCGGTGCCGTTATCGATCTTGGTGGCCGTGTTGCTCGTAAGCCTTACGGCAGGCTGAAAATGGATGAGCGCTCACTCACACGAGCGAGCGGAGATTGCTCTTTCTGGGTTAATGCATGTCGCCCAAAAGTGACCTCGGTTCTGGGCGAACGACGTGCGTAAAAACAAAGACCTAAGACGTCGCATGAATCCGTTTCGACGCGACGCGCTTTAGTCGAGCTTCTTGATGCGCCCCTTGTCGAGACGGAACACCCCATCGGTGCCGCCTTGCAGCTCGAAATCGGTTTGCAACTCATCCCATGTGCCGAGATATTTGCCGCAATCGGCGCAAGTGATCGGCGTCAACGGCTGGGCGTCGCTGGGAATCCGCAACCGGATAGTGCCGCAAAAGGGGCACTCCAAAAGGTGGTTCAGATATTCGCTGGCCATGGCTACTTTCAGAGCGTCCCGAAGAGACTATCGGGCGGGCGAGATGCAAACACAAGGGCGTCGTGGGGCCTATCGTCGGCGGGCGCCCTGGCAATCAATCAAACCATTCATGCCGTTGTCGGCGAGGTATTTTCAGGCGCTTTGGCATCTTTGGATCACGGGCACGGCAGCGGCAACTGGCTGCGCCGGCGCGGGGAGTCATTGAGGTCGACCAACAGTCATACGCTCCCCAAAGCATCCCGTTGCATGCGCTTGTGGCGCCTTTCGATCGCATAGGAAGTCCAGCGGCAACACATGCCAGCTATCGAGGTTACGGCACCACCAAACAGGCATGCGGCAAGCATCGGATCCTGCGAGGCACTTTTCCAGCTGACCACCGCCAGCAATATGACGCTTATGGTTGAAATCCCGTAGCCGGCGCCTTTCAGCGCATGCGGTGAAACCTTAGCCATCAAACTCTCCCTTTTCGCTGCAATGTTGAACATTCGCTTCCAAAGCTGGTTCCATTTGTCGGCTGGCAAAACGGGAACCTTTTGCTTCGTCGCGCGTGCTACTGCGATGGCGCTTTCGGATGTATGGCTATGACAAACTTCTTGAAACTACCGACGAAGTCCCGGAACCTGTTTCGCGTCGTGATCGAAACGCCAAGGGGAGCAGCGGCAAAGCTCGCCTACGAGCCGAAGATGGGTGTCTTTCAATATTCAAGGCCGCTGCCGGTCGGCAACACATACCCGTATGATTGGGGTTTCGTACCCTCCACCCTCGGCGATGACGGTGATCCGCTTGACGGCATGGTGATCCACCAGGCGGCGACGGCCCCAGGCGTGGTCATTCAATGCGACCTGCTCGGTGCGCTGCGGGTGCAGCAGAAGGATCCGCACGGAACCGTGCTCAGGAACGATCGCTATATTTTCTGCCCGCGCAGGGAGGACGCCCTTGACGAGCCCATCGCTGCCGACCACGTGCCGCAGGATTTGCGCAAGGAGATAGAGCAGTTCTTCTTGTCGTCCGTGCTGGGCACGGGCAAGATAGTCAAGCTGAAGGGCTGGCAGGACGCCGGCGAGGCGGCCAAATCACTCATCAAGGGTGCCAAGGCCTTTCAGCGAAAACAAAAGGTATTGAAGTGATCCCTGGGTCATGACGCGTCGGTCATTCCGAGGTGTTTTTGCCGGCTCGGATACGGCACAATTCAAGCGTTCAGTCCCGTGATTGTCCGTCTCATTGCAATGGCAGGGCTTGACGTGGGATAATCCGACAGTCAGCTGCCGAATAGCCGCCGATGGGGTGCGTATATGTCCACCGATCCGCATACGGTCCCTCGCAATTTCAGGCTGGTGGATGTTGAATCGGGTGCCGACTACACCGATGAAGGCATCGCGATAATTGTCGTTGACAATCGAGGAGAGCGCCTGCGCCTTCACCTAAATGTAGCAACGGGGGAGTTGCTTTGCGAGCGAATAGCTGACGCTCTTGAAGTCAGATACGGCACCTGACGTTACAGCGAATAACTTCCAGATCCCGTGCCCCTGCTGTTGTCGCCCAGCGGTTCGAAAGAACCAGGCCAGCTAGGAGCACGGATATGCCGGGCTGCCAAAGGCGTCCCCGCGGCGGCGGCGCTGGCACTTGGTCTTATCGCCCGCATATCCAGCGGGGAATCGAGAAGGCGACAGCGCTGAAGACGACCGCAAGGCAAGGCCTGGCAGGAGTGAGTTGCATCAGACGCAGCGATCTGTTGAGATGCTGGTCAACCTTTCCATTCCACAACCCCAATTTAGCGGATCTTCCCGAAAGCGTTGATACGCGGGGTCTGATAGCGAGGAGGGCTGAGCGATGTCGCAAGAATTTCTCGACCACCGGCTGGAGTGCCCTTATTGCCTCACTATCCGGCTGAGAATACCGCGTGATGCGCGACCCGAGACACGGATCCTGTGTGCCGACTGTGGGGAGCACCTTGGCACCTGGGATGAATTGCAGACCGATTTTGAGAAACAAGGCGGCAATGCCGGAGTATTCCGCCTCGAGAAGGGCCGCATCAAGCGCCTCGATTAGGCACCCTCACGCTGGATTCTGCTGGAGATTGAAATTGGCGATTCCGCGAGCGATGAGGCTGATCAAGGGCCACGGATTACCGCTTAGGGTCCCGAATCTTCTCGGCTTTGTTAGCTCGGGCGATGAGAGCCGACGCCTCGTCGGTGGTGATCCCACATTTTCGAGCAAAAAATGTGGCTTCGACGATGAGCTCGGGCGAAGGCAGGGATAGAACCCTGATTCGCTTTGATTTGCGCTTTGCCATCTGCGCTTCCGCGCACTCTTCTCCTCAAATCCGCGGTCAATGATTAACAATATTCAACGCAAGATTTACTTGGGCGGCTCAGTCTTCTGGGGAGCTAGCAACCTCAAGGTCGAACAGACGCGCAACGGCGTCGCTCGGCGAGCGCGAGGACTAGTCCCCTCCTGGCCCGTGTCCTGTGCCGGGGCCGCGGTGTCCCGAAGCAGGCGAGGCGGCCGCGTGAGAACGACCGCCCCAATTATCAGGCGTGGTTGCGCCTTTCGTTCTTGATGGGCAGTGGCACCCACTCGTCGGCCACCAAGCCTTTTTTCTCGGCAAACGCCACGAAAACGCCGCGCGCCGTCTCCGCATCGATATCACCGGTTAATGCCGCCTTGCAGGCTCGAATTGCAGCTCTCTGTTCAGGACTGTTGCCGCAATAGTCCATGGCGAACTGGTAGGCATCGACAACGGTGTTCAGTTGACGAGGAAAGCCGAGACCAACCCATACACGGATTGGCTTTTTGAAAGGCTTCGAAAGCATCGTAACCTCCCATCAGCACTGCTAAGCCGCCACGCCGCCTTGGCTGGCCCGGCCGGTCATCCACGCCAGCGGCGCGCTGACCTCTTCGATAATTTTGGCCGACTTGGCAAAACCCGCGAAAGCGTTGCGCGCGGCAGACAACGGATAGTCCCGATCAAACGCTCGCTGACAGGCGCGAAGCGCCGTGTCGTAAATCGGGCCGCGTCTATTCTTCGGCCACTCGTACATAAATTCCAGGGCGTCTTCGAGGCACGCAATCTCTTGAATGGTGTTTTCCCCGCCCTTCACGAATACGGGGCTATCGAACATCCGATCGTTCATCAGATCCTCCAAGTTGAACGAGTTTTGAGTTTTTCGGTTGGTGCAGGCCGGGCTGGCTCGCACCGCAGAACGATATGTGTTCGAGCTTTTCAGGTGTCAAGACAGCCGGACATCTGGCAGGACTGATGAAGGGGGCAGGACACGCGGACTTCTCAGACGGCCCCGATGCGCGGCTGTTGTTGCCGCTCGTTTCAGCGGAGCAAGGCTCGAACAGCTAACCGCAGAGTTCGACCGACGGACAAGCTCGAATTGCCATTTGGATGCGAAACATTTGTTCAAGGTTTCTGCCGATCTCGAGAGGCTTCCTGGATTTGGGTCATTACCTTTCGCGGATCGACGTTCTCGGCCAATTGGGGCAGCTCCTCGTCGGCCGGCGTCGCGACGTTCAAGCGCGCCGTCAAAGCAGCCACCATTTCAATCAGCCGCGTGGTTTCATGCTCGTTTAGAAGGCTGATCTGCAAATCCAGTTCGGCTCGGCGTTCGCTCTGTTCAGTCATCCTGTTCTGATTGATCAGCACGAAAGTGGACAGGAAAATCGCCTCGACTGACGCGACCATGGCCAGGATCACGAAAGTCGGGTCCCAGGCCGGGATGCCTGGGATTGCTCCCACGTTCGCGAGGATCCAGCCAACCAGCGCCGCAAGATGCAAATACACAAAGGTCATGCTTCCCGCGAAACGCGAAATGGCGCCAGCAATCCGCATCTGGATTCCGCGATGCTCCTCCTGTTGGCGCCTGTGGTCGACCAAGGCCTGTATGTTCTGATGAAGGATCGGCTGCATGTCGGCAAAGTGTCGAGCGGTCATGGTGCCACCCCCGGCGACGTTGCTCGCCCCCCGCTTGATACGTCCGGCGCTAGCTTAGGTTCCATCGACCGTTCCCATCAGTTCCCCAAGGTTCGGACCATCTGGACGGCACCGCGCCCGATGCTGTCGGCCCGGCCCGATCGGCAATACCCGCCGAACTGCCTGATCTTGTCGCCTACTCAAGCCTCGCAGGAGGGACCTGGTAGCGACCAGGAATGCATTTGCGCGATCCTGTCGACCATGGCGAGGACTGACTGCGGCGCACTTTGATGAACCATGTGGCCGGCGCCCGGAACGATATCGAGGAGAGAGCCGCCGATCTCCGCGTGCAGTTGTCGCGCATTTCGTTCCGCATCGAACAGCCGGTCAGCCGCGCCCGCCACGATGCCGGTGGGAACGGCAATGTCCTCGTAGGTGGCTTTCGCGAACAGGGCCGCGGTCAACATGAAAGCCGTCTCCGAACAGACTGCGCGTAGCTGTGAAGGGCGGCTGGCGACTTCTTTGGCGAGTGCGGCAAACTCGCTGGCGACCATCGCCGGGAAGAAGATCTCCTTCATCGCCCAAGGCCAGGCCGATCTCACAAGCAATGGCAGCAGGGTGTGCCGAAACGCGGTGCCGACCAACGGTAGGGCCGGGAGTGCAGCCAGTGCAAGATCCAGCCGTGGCTGCGGGTAGTAGTAGCCGGACACCAGAATGATACCGGCGACCGATGCGGAATGCCTGCGCGCCAATTCGATTGCGATCCATGCTCCCCAGGAATGCCCGAGCACCAGATATTCCTCGATGCCAAGCTTGGCGGCGGCGGCATGTATGAGGTCGGCCTGATCGCAAGCCGACCAGCGCCGGCCCCGCGATCGTGAGCTTCTGCCAAATCCCGGACGATCGAATGCCAGCACCCGGTAGGTCCTTGCCGCCTGCTCGAAGATGCCGCTCGACGTGAAATCCTCCGCTATCGACCCGTTGCCATGCAGCAGAAGCAACGGCACGCCAGTGCCGGCTTCCAAAAAATGCAGGCGTGCACCATCGATCTCCACCACATGTCCGTGGGCTCGGCTGGCAAGCGCCCGATTGGCGCGGGCATGATTATATCCAGCCAGCGCCGCGAATGCCGCGGCCACCAGCACTAGCGCGAGTTTCGGTCGATCTCTGCCCAAAAGCATCCCTGTGACTGAACCCGTTTCGCGAGCAACCCTCATGGTAACGTTCGACTGTGCGCCTGGTCTGAGCCTTGGCTCGCTCCGCCAGCCGACGGCAATGCTGCACAGCCGGCTCGAGCGTGGGTGCGTGCCCAGGACCGGTTTGACGAGCGGAAGAGCTCGCGAGGCTCGTTACTTCGATGCCTGACCGGAGACAGGAACCAACCTTACCGGCACCGATTTGGCCGCGGGCACATGCGCCTTCTCCGCCCGATGCCACAAGGGAATCAAAGGATTGAGCTCCGGGTAGTAGCCTGCGCAATTTCCGGGAGGGATCGCGTAAGGCGTGACCCTCAGGCCCCGGACACGTCGCTCGACCCCATCCTCGGCTGCCGATTGCAGATCGATCTCGTCCCCGTCGGAAACCCCAAGCCGTTGCATATCGCGTTTGTTCATCAGCAGAACCATGCGCGTTCCATTGATGCCGCGCAATCTGTCGCGATAACCATAAATCGTGGTGTTGAACTGATCGTTTGAACGGATCGTAATGAGCGTCAGCACATCAGACTGAGAGACGTCGATGTCCGGATCGGTCTCCAACATGGTCGGCGCCTTGAAGTTGGCTTTCTTGTTGGGCGTCTGCCATACCCGCTTCGACGCCTTGATGTCGCGGTGGAACCCTCCCGGCGCCAAAAAACGTTTGTTGAAGTCCTTGAAGTGGTCCGGGTAGCAACGCTCGATCTCGTTCCTGATAAGGCTGTAGTCGCCGACCCATTCGTCCCACGGGACAGCGCTTTTGCCGCCCACCGTAGCCTTGGCGAGTTCGGCGACGATCCTTGGCTCGGAAAGCAGATCGGGACCCGCCGGCGGCCGGTAGCCGAACGAACCGTGAATGCAGGCCGTCGAGTCCTCCATCGAGACATGTTGCTCGCCGCCCGCCTGGCTGTCCCGCTCGATCCGTGACAAGCACGGAAGCAGATAGGTGACCGTGCCGGGGATGAGATGGCTGCGGTTGAGCTTCGTTGCGATCTGTACGTGCAGTCGCAGACGCCGCCACGCCTCCTCGATGAGACCCGTCTCCGGAACCGCGCGCACGAAATTACCGCCGAGGCCGATGAAGGCCTTCACGGATCCGTCGATGACGCCTTCGCACGTCTCCACCGTATCGCGGCCCTTTTCTCGGGGTGGCTCGAATTGGTAGAACGCGGCGAACTTGTCGAGCGGCACCAACTCGGGTTTTTCGGAAATGCCCACCGTGCGCTGGCCCTGCACATTGGAATGACCACGTAGCGGCGAAACGCCGGCGCCCGGTTTGCCGACATTGCCGCGCATCAGCAACAGATTGCACAGCATGTGGACGTTTTCGGTGCCGTGCCGATGCTGTGTCAGGCCCATGCCGTAATTGCCGATCACCGCGGAAGCCTCGCTGTAGATCCTGGCGACACGTTCCAGATCCGCGCGCGCGATGCCCGAACGTGCAACGATCTTGTCCCATGGCGTGCGCCGCAGATAGGCTTCGAATTCTTCGAAGCCGGACGTGTGTTCCGCGATGAAGCCCGTATCGAGAACGCGCCGGCCGCCGTTTTGCACGGCGGCATCATCCAGCGCGAGAAGGGATTTCGCGATTCCGGTCATGGCCGCAATATCGCCACCGCCGCGCACCTGGAAGAACTCGCTCGACATCTTCGTGCCCGGTCCGGGCGACAGCATTTCGACGGGGCTTTGCGGGTTCTTGAATCGCTCGAGACCGCGCTCGGGGAGGGGATTGAAGGTGATCACCGGAATGCCGCGCTGACGCGCCTCTTCGATCGGATGCAGCAGTCGCGGCGCGGTGACCCCGGTGTTGTGCCCGAAGAAGAACATGAGGTCACAATGTGCGAAATCTTCCAGCTGCACGGTGCCGACGGGCGAGCCGATCGACTCCGGCAGTCCCACGGATGTCGACTCGTGACACATATTCGAGGAATCCGGCAGGTTGCTCGAACCGTAAATGCGGGCGAAGAGCTGATACATGAACGACGCTTCGAGCGACGCCCGCCCGGAGGTGTAGAAGACGACGGATCGCGGATCGAGCTTTCTCAATTCCTTGCCGATTTGACGGAAAGCCGCGTCCCATGACACTGGCTCGTATTTGTCGGTAGCCTCGTTGTAGCGCATTGGCTCGACCAGCCGGCCCTGCTTTTCGAGGTCATGATCGGGCCAGTCGAGCAGCTCATTCACCCGGTGAGCGGCGAAGAATTCCGGCCCGCAGCGACGTTTGGTCTGGTCCCAGAGCGTGGCCTTGGCGCCGTTCTCGCAGAACTCGAAAGGCCGTGGCTCCGCTGGCTTGGCCCAGGAGCAGGACACACACATGTAACCGTCGGACTTGTTCTGCCGCATCAGCGTGCTCCAGATGCCCGACACGAGAAGACCTTCGCCGTGTGCCTTGCGTATGAGCGACTTCAGCGATCCCCAACCGCCGGTTGGGTGATTATATCGTTTGATTTTGACGTGGTCGGTGACGGACGGTTTCATGTGGGTGCTCGGCTGTTTGATGACGAACATCAACCTACCTTGGTCAGCTAGGTTCCCGCGTCCGGACCTCCGTTGCCGCGCCAACAGTTCACGGATTGGTGAAGTGCTCAGGAAACCAGGCCGGCATTCCTCCACATTGCGCCCCGTTCGGGAGGATGCCTGCAGCCAATTCCTTGCCACCGCGGCGTGATAAGCACGCTTGTGAGAGACGAGGCGTCCTGCCCAAACCACGCGACCGGAACTTATTTTCGGGCCCGTCGTTGCAGCTGGCATCACCGAGCAGTGTTTCCTCAGGCTGACTGACGATGTCTTCTATCCGCTATCTCCAGATGGCCTCCGAAGTCCTGTCGAAGCGGATGCGTTTCGAGAGACCCCGTCACGCGGGTAGTGATCGAGAGTGACACATCACCATCGCGGAACGGCGGTGTCGGACATGGGCAAACTGCGCTGCGCAGGGGGGATGGGGGCGTTGGCAGTCCTGCTTTCAGGGTGCAGCCAGTGGCAGTCGGCATTGCATCCTCAAGGCGGCGGCGCGCGAGCCATCCTCGGGCTGATCTGGCTTTTTACGGCCGTCTCCGTGGTGGTGTGGGTCCTTGTCGTGATGGCTCTGGCAATGGCTGTCCTTCACCGTCGGCGGGGTCGGCAAACAGGAGAGCCGCTTGCGGTCGATCGCAGACGTGAGCAGAACTTTTTTCGTGTCGTTGCCACAGCCGTTGCAGTAACCATCGCTGTCCTCATCGGACTGACCTTCGCCAGCTTCCTGACCGGAAAATCCAACGCCGCTCTCAACGGAGAGGCGTTTACCATCCATCTCACCGGTCATCAATGGTGGTGGGAGGCGCGCTACCAGCTTGACGGTCAATCCGACATTGTGACCGCCAACGAAATCCATCTGCCCGTGGACCTGCCGATCCGGGTCGAACTCGAGTCCGCCGATGTCATCCACAGCTTCTGGGTCCCGAGCCTCGCGGGGAAACGCGATCTCATCCCGGGCCGGCCGAGCGCGATCACGCTGCTGGTGGAAAAGGCGGGGACTTACCGTGGCCAATGCGCGGAATTCTGCGGCTATCAGCATGCGCATATGGCAATGACGGTCGTGGCCGAAAGCCGCTCTGCCTTCGACGCCTGGGTTGCGCGGCAGCGGCTCGATGCCGTGCCGCCGAAGGAAGACGAAGCCCGTCGCGGGCAAGCGGCTTTCCTCGGAACCGGATGTGCGCTCTGTCACAGGATCCGCGGCACACCGGCGGTCGGCGCCGTCGGGCCGGATTTGACGCATCTGGCAAGCCGTGGCTCCCTTGCCGCCGACACCTTGCCGCTGACACGAGGCGCCCTCGCGGCGTGGATCGCCGACCCGCAGTCGATCAAGCCCGGCGCCAAAATGCCGAGCATCGATCTCAGTGCCGATGACCTCAATGCGGTGGTCGCCTATCTGGAGGGGCTGCAATGAGCGCGGCCGAGGTCGAGCTCAACGCGGAGGAGCTCAAGGGCATACGCGACACGGGCCTCGACGACGCCACGCTTCATGCATATCTGTCCAAGACCTGGAAGACACCCGATGGCCTCTACGGTTGGCTGGCGACCGTAGACCACAAGCGCATCGCCCAACGCTACGTCGTCACGGCCTTCCTGTTCCTTATCCTGGCCGGGATTTCCGCGCTCGTGATGCGCTTGCAGCTTGCTTCGCCCGAAGCGGGCCGCGTCGGCCCGGATCTCTACAATCAGCTTTTCACCATGCATGGCACGACGATGATGTTTCTCTTCGCCGTGCCGATGATGGAAGGCTTCGCTATCTACCTAGTGCCGTTGATGATCGGCTCGCGCAACGTCGCGTTTCCGCGCCTCAATGCCTTCAGCTATTGGGTCTATGTGTCCGGCGGATTGATGATCTGGGTGGCGTTTGCCTTCAACACCGGTGCCGATGCTGGGTGGTTTTCCTACGTACCGTTGGCAGGTCCCGAATACGGCACCGGCAAGCGCCCGGATTTCTGGGCACAGATGGTCACCTACACGGAGGTTTCGGCCCTTGCCGTCGCCGTGGAGGTCATTGCCACCGTCTTCAAGCAAAGAGCGCCGGGCATGACGCTGGACCGCATGCCGATCTATGTCTGGTCGGCTTTGGTGATGGCATTCATCATTCTCTTTGCGATGCCGGCGGTGATGGTATCGAGCACCATGCTCATTCTCGACCGGCTCGTCGGGACGCAGTTCTTCAACCCGGCAAGCGGAGGTGACGTGCTTTTGTGGCAGCACCTCTTCTGGTTCTTCGGCCATCCGGAAGTCTACATCATCTTTATCCCGGCGACGGGCTTCGTTTCGGCTATCCTGTCTGCCTTCGTCCGCAGGCCGGTATTCGGCTACCTGGGCATCGTGCTGTCGCTGATAGGCATCGGGCTGCTGTCTCTCGGCCTGTGGGTGCATCACATGTTCGCCACCGGCCTGCCGCAGCTTGGCGAAAGCTTCTTCACCGCTTCCTCCATGATGATTGCCATCCCGAGCGGGATCCAGATCTTCTGCTGGATCGCCACGATTTGGGGCGGGCGGCCGATCCTGGCAACGCCGCTCCTGTTCGTGCTCGGCTTTATCGTGACCTTCGTCATCGGCGGCTTGACCGGCGTCATGGTCGCGTCGGTGCCGCTCGATCTGCAGGTGCATGACACCTATTTCGTCGTCGCCCATTTGCACTACGTGCTGGTGGGCGGGGCGGTGTTTCCGCTGCTCGGCGCGGTCTACTATTGGTTTCCCAAGATCACCGGGCGCATGCTTGGCGAACAGCTCGGGAAATGGAACTTCTGGCTGGTCTTCATTGGCTTCAATGCCACTTTTTTTCCCATGCACATTCTTGGCCTGCAAGGAATGCCGCGACGGGTCTACACCTATCCGCTCGAAAGCGGCTGGGGAGGCACGAACCTCTTCGTCAGCCTGTGCAGCCTCGTCCCGGCTGCCGGGTTCGGAGTTCTCTTCCTCAACGTCGTCCTTAGTCTCAGGCGCGGGCGCCTCGCCGGGGACAACCCCTGGGGCGCGAGCACGCTGGAATGGGCAACCGCCTCGCCGCCGCCGTCGTACAATTTCCCGCGCATTCCGGTGGTCGACCATCGCGAGCCGCTCTGGAAGGATGCCGAAGTACTTCCTGTCGCGGAGGGGCTGCGCATCGACGCACGCGAGGTGATAGCCGGCACCGTCGCCGATGCGGTGCCGCAAATCCGCCAACCCTCGGCCGACAATTCCATCTGGCCGTTTCTCGCCGCCATTGCGGTCGGCGTGGCTTTTCTGGCCTCGATCTATACGCCTTGGGCCGTGGTTTGGGGCTCCTTGCCGGTGGCGGTGACCTTCATCGGCTGGTTCTGGCCCAAGGCTATTCCGGAGGACGAGGAATGAAGCACCGCGCCGTTGCCGATATCAGCCGGCTGCCGACCTATGATTTCGGCGCGAGCACTCCCATGTGGTGGGGAACGCTGGCCTTCATCGCGCTCGAGGCGACCGGTTTCGCCCTCGCGATCGGCGCCTATCTCTATTTGGCGTCGGTCAGTCCGCAGTGGCCGATCGCCGCGCCGCCGCCGGACCTGTTCCCGGGCACGGCCATACTGGTCGTTCTCCTCATCAGCGTCGTTCCCAATCACATGGTCGAGCAATGGGCAAAGAGGCAGGATCTGGCGAAGGTGCGCGTCGGCATGATCGTGATGTCAGCCGTTGGTTTCTTGCCTTTGCTGCTGCGCATCTGGGAGTTCGCGGCACTAGAGATCCGCTGGGACCAGAACGCCTACGGCTCGATAATCTGGTTCATCATCGGATTGCATACGACCCACCTGCTTACGGATGTCGGCGATACGGTCGTGCTTGCGGTCCTCATGTTTACGGACAAGGGCAACACGGGCCGACGTTTCAGCGATGTGGCCGACAATGCCTTCTACTGGGATTTCGTGGTCGCTTCCTGGGTCGTGCTCTATTTCATAATCTACTGGTTCCCGAGGATGTGAGATGCAGGCCATCAGGCACCGGCAGCGTTTCTCGCGCCACCACACTGCGTTGCGTGGTCTGGCCGGGCTTCTGCTGTTTGCCGGAGGCCTCGTTTTTCTGCTGCGCGTGCGTCCACGCGAAGCCATTCCATCGAGCGCCTTGGACGTTGCCTCGTTGCCGCGAGACAAAATCGTGACATGGAGCGCCGCCTTTCTCGTGGGTGCCGTTTTCGTGACCGGTGCCTATCTCGCGCAGGCATGGCGCGCGGAGTTCCTGAGCGAGGCGCAGATCAATCAGCAGACCGGCGGCGAGGCTGCCCGGGCCATCCCGGCAATGATCCGCAACGGTTGCGGCGGATGCCATGAAATTCCCGGCGTGCCCGGCGCCAGAGGGACGGTCGGCCCGTCGCTGGCCGGCGTCTCCCGGCGGTTCTATATCGGCGGCACGGCGCGAACCTCCTCCGATGTGATGATACGCTGGATCAGCCGTGCACGGGACGTGGACCCGAAAACGGCCATGCCCAACACCAACCTGTCGCCGCAGGAGGCACGCGACATCGCCGCCTATCTCTATGCACGAACGTAACCTGGAAGGAGCCGTCCCAAGTAGCGTCGGACAAGCAGCCACACACAAAGCAAAAGGAGCGCGGCGCAGGCGGCGACGAGCGCCTCCACGCAGATCAGCATCAGTGTTTCCGGGGTTTGCGCGCCCGCCCGCATCTGGCGCACATCGGACGCCGCGACGTTGACCTCGGGATTGCCGAAATGGGCGAAAACATAGTTGGCAAGGCTTGCGACCTGGCCATCGTCGAGCCAATCGGCGAACGCGGCCATGGAAGGGCGGCCCGCGACGCCTCCGGCCTGGACGCCATAGAGGATCGTCATCACCACGTTTTGCGATGTCGGCGCCCCCGTCGTCGTGTTGTGGACGAGCGAGGGGAAGCCGCCGTCGGCTGACCCACGCCCATCGGGTCCATGGCAATCGGCGCAGAGCGAGGCATAGAGTCCGGCTCCGTCGGAGGTGATGTTGCCGTGCGGCACGTTTTGGCCGTCCGGCCCGGCACTGGCGGCGATGCCTTGCCGCGAGGACCGCGGCTGCTTCTCCTCGCCGGCTTGGGCCGGTACGCTGCGCAGATAGGCGACGATTGCACGGATGTCGCCGTCGGGCAGATGGCTCAGGCTGTTGGTCACCGTTTCGGCCATCGGCCCACCGGCATAGGACTTGCCGGGCAGAGCGCCGGTCTTGAGAAAACGCCCGAGTTCGGCGTCGCTCCAGCCGCCGACGCCGGCTGTCGGGTCGGACGTGATGTTGTAGGCCTGCCAGATGCCCGCCGAGCCGCCGGCGAGGTTCTTTTGCCTGTCCATCCCCAGTGTCATGTTGCGCGGCGTATGGCATGCGCCGCAATGGCCAAGCACTTCGACGAGGTAGGCGCCCCTGTTCCATTCGTCGTCGCGGGACGGGTCCGGAGCGAACCCGCCGCCGCGCCAGTTCGCGATCTTCCAGAACTTCACGATGGCACGCTGGCTGAAAGGAAAGGGCAGGATGTTATCGGGACGGGGTTGATGCATCGGTGGCTGCGCGAAAAGGTAGGCCTTGATTGCCAGAAGGTCCTCGCGGCTCATCTGCGCGAAGCTGTCGTAAGGCATGGCCGGATAGAGATCGGCGCCGTCCCGCCGCTTGCCCTCCTGCACCGCGCTGACGAACTCGTCATCCGTATAGAGCCCGATGCCGGTGTCGCGGTCGGGCGAGATGTTCGTCGAATAGACCTCCCCGAACGGCGTCGGCACCCGGTAGCCGCCAGCCAGCGGCCGGCTTGGTTCCGAGGTGTGGCAGCCGATGCAATCGGCGGCGCGCGCAAGATATTCGCCCCGGTCGATCTCGGAGGCCCAAAGCGGCGGGACGCCTGCCAGCAGCAGCACCAGGAGGAAAGCCATGGGCTTCGCAAGGAACAATGCCGTCCGGATGCACCAATCCTGCGGCGCAAAATGGGGTCGACCCAACTTGATATGCAGCATGGTCGAAAACCTGAAGCAGATGGCTCCGGCCTAACCACGGACGGCGAGCTATGTTCCTGAGCCTCGGCCAGCATGCAATGGCCACGAATGAGACAGCGGTGCCGCGGCATCGGCAGCAACGGCCTTACGACCGCAAGTGAACCGAAATCCGGTCGACCTCGTCACGGTGGCGCCCGCTGCCGTGCAGGCGGTTCGTTCTCGGCTGAGGAACAGAAGCTTCATGCCAATGGAACGGGTTGCGACGCCTCACGTTGCTGTTGCGAAGAGGAGATCACGATGAGACAAGCGGTCATGGCTGTTGTCACGATGGTTTTGCTCACAGCGTGCAGCAACAGCGATCCGGTGCAATCCAAGAGCGATCCCAACACCCAGCCAGTCGATCAAAACCCCAAAGTCGACAAGGACCCGACGCCTCAGACCTCCACGGGAGGGGATCAGCAGGGAACCCAGCCGGCTCAGGGGACCCTGCCGGCGAAGCCTGCTTCTCCCTGATTCACGAAGAGGTCCGATCAGCTAGCGGACCGCTGATGCTCGTCGTTGCGCCCGTCGACCGAGCGTTTTCGCTCGATTTCCTCCGGCTCTTTCTTGTCGATTTGGGTGAGATCGTTGCGCGCATTACCGGTCGCGCGGATCAGCTCGTCCAGCTTGGCCTGCAAGGCTTGGGTATCGCGGTGCTCCGCCCGCTGGATGAGAAGCGTCATGGCCCAGGTCACGAGGGTGGCGACGCCATGCCAGTCGAGTGTTTCATGCTCGAAGACAATCCACGCGACGGTGTAACCAACAAGAATCAGAAAGGCCCAGGGCTTCGCCGTCAGCGTGCCGGTTGTGGTCAGAATTTCTCGGACGGGGTGAACAGCCATCATCACGAACGTGGTCGGCGATTTTGAGTTCCAGATTGCGTGCGGAATGGAACACCGGTCCTTTGTGCAAGTTGTCCGGTCGAGGAGACCAGATATGAGCGCAACCGTAGAGTTCTTTCGAAGCTGGTTACAGGAGAATGTCGGTAACCTACCTGCCGACACGCAGGTCAGTATAGCGGTGCTGGCGCAACAGTTCGAACAAGATGCCGATGCCGCCGGATACGGACGCGAAATCCGCGAGGAGGAAATCGGTCATATCGAAGATGCCATCCAGCGCGCGCTCGATCAGGCGAGCGAGAATGATCCTGAAGAGGCAAGGATTCCAGCTGAAGAGAGCCCCCTGGCGCCGGTCATCGAAGCCTTGGAGACCTCCGAAGGGGCGGGCGCTCCGGGCTCGACCGCAGACGAGAAGAGTGCGGAACATAATGGTAAGCAACCGGCGAGCTGAGGCCCGCAGATCGGTCTGCCATCTGCGCGTCGCAGGCGAGTTCGCGAGGCAATCTTTGGCCCGTACGGAACTTTCCGCCTTAGCCCGTTTTTTAGCTTCATCAACTTGTCGAGGGGCGAAAGATGACGCCGAAACTCGACCGGCATTGTGCGTGGCCGAGGGAGGATGGCGTTCGGCAGTGAGGCAGTGGAGTTTGAAGCTTTTTAAGAATTGCGTTGAGCGGCTTTTTTGCCGCGCCTGCCTGGTGATGACCGCAGTGGCCCTGGCTGCTTGTACGTCCTCCGACCCCGTCCAACAGCAATCCAGGACGGTCGCATCAGCCGCGCAGACGGCAGCCCTGGTAACCGACGCCTGGATGGCAGGAGCCGCCCCTGCACGCTATACAGCGGCCACATTGCAATCGCTTGCCGAAACCGTCACCGAGGCCGATCGGCAGTTGCGGTCGGACGCCTCGCCCGAACCCGGAAGGAGAAGTGAAGTTTCGGCGGCGATGACACGGCTGTCAACGGCGATGAAAGATGCCGAAGCCGCCGTGAAGACCGGCAGCCGGCCGCAGGCTGACAAGGCGCGGCAGGATCTTAACGGCGCGATGGCGGATCTGACTGTCGCCGCTGCCAGATACGATCAGCCGAAGTCATGAAAAAGCTGCTCGAGATTTCGCTTGGGGTCGTTACCAGTGTTGGCGGCTTTCTGGAGATCGGCTCGATGGCGACGGCCGCTCAGGCCGGCGCATTGTTCGGATTCCAGCTGATCTGGTCGGTCGTTCTTGGCACCGTCTGCATCATCTTCCTGGTCGAGATGGCCGGCCGCTTCGCTGCCGTGAGCCGCCACACGATAGCGGACGGCATCCGCGAGCGGTTCGGCTTCAATGCCTTCCTGTGGCCGCTCCTGACCACGGTGCTGGTCAATTTCATGGTGCTGTCGGCGGAGATCGGCGGCGTTGCCATTGCCGGCGAACTTGCCACGGGCATCAGCTTCCAATGGTGGGCGCTGCCTGTCGCTTTCGTAGCGTGGCTGTTGTTGTGGAAAGGCACGTTCGGCCTAATCGAGAAGGGCGTCTCGACGCTCGGCCTTGTCACGCTCTGTTTCGTCGTCGCGGCGGTGATGCTCAAGCCGGACTGGAAACAGGTTGCTGACGGCGCCGCGCCGAGCCTGCCCAGTCACGATACGGCAAACTACTGGTTCATGGCCGTCAGCATTCTTGGCGCCTCGATATCACCTTATCTCTTCATGTTTTACTCTTCGGGGGCGATCGAGGACCGGTGGGACAAGAGCTATCTCGGCACCAATCGCGCCATTGCCGGCCTGGGTATGAGCTTTGGCGGGACAATTTCCGTCGGCGTTCTGATCGTGGCCGCGCTCGTGCTCGGCGCGCATGGCATAAGTCAGGTGGACGACTACAATCAGCTGCCGCTGATGCTCATCCCTATCTTCGGGTTCTGGGGTTTCGTGCTGTTTGTCGCTTCACTCGGCATCGCCTGCTTCGGCGCCGTGCTCGAAATTGCGCTGCAACAGGCTTACCTGATCGCGCAGGGCTTTGGCTGGACATGGGGCGAGGACAGCAAGCCGCGTGACAATCCGGGCTTCGCCAGCGTCTATTCGGTGTCGATTTTCCTTGCCGCGATCCCGATCGCGCTTGGCCTCGATCCGCTCAGGCTGACGGTCTTTTCCATGGCGATTACCGCTGCCAGCCTGCCGCTGACCGTGGTGCCTTTTCTCTTCCTGCTGAACGACAAGCATTACGTCGGCGAGCATCGCAACGGGATCATCTCGAATATCGCGGTGATCTTCATCATCACGCTGGGCTTTGTGCTTGCTGTGGTGACCATCCCCCTGCAGATATTCGGAGGCACCTGATGAAGCTGCTGCGCGATGTGCTGGACAAACAGGTTGTCGATCGTGAGCAGGTCAAGATCGGCAAGCTGGACGGCTTGGTCGCCGAACTGAGGCCAGGCAAGCCGCCCAGGATCATTGCCATAGAAGTTGGATCGGTTACGCTGGCGCGCCGCCTTGGAAGGCTGCCAGGGCGCTGGATGGCGCGCCTTGCGGCAAAACTCGGTGGCGAACGGCACGCCCGGCCGCATCGGATCCCCTGGAGCAAGGTGCGCGACATCGGCGTCGACATCGAATTCGACATCGACGTGCGCGAGACGGTAATCTTCGACTGGCAGGATTGGTTGCGCGATCATGTCATCGGCCGAATTCCGGGAGCCTGAAGGTGGCGATCGTGAACGTCGACCATCTGGCTGGCCGGAGGGTCCTGTCCCAAAATGGCGAAAGCATAGGCCACATAGAGGAGATCGTCGCGGAATCGCAAGGCGACGACTTCGTCGTCACCGAATTCCACATCGGCATTTTCGCCGCTTTTGAACGCCTGTCCGCTTCCTCCGTAGGTACCGCCGTTCTCGACCTTTTTGGACTTCGCCGCCGCGAGGGGCTCTATCGAATTCCGTGGGACAAGTTGGATATTTCGGATCCGATGAAGCCCAAGCTCCTTTGCACGAAGGAAGAACTTGGTGGCATGAAGGCGGAGCCCGAGAGCGGGACATGAAGCTATCATGCGGGCCGACCTAACTTGGCCGAAGCGCATCGGCGCCTGCTCTGGTTTCGCTTGATCGAATCCAAAGGCCGGCCATGAGAAGCGCTGCTCCGCCATAGACAAGGCCAGCCGGAATCCACATCACCAATCCCGCGAGCTGCTGGTCTTCGATAGGGCTCAGGTTCCACAACGCCGCGCCGACAGCGTTTTGCGGATACCAGAGCTTCGGCGACAAAAGCAGCAGAACGCCAAGCAGACCGGTGTGCAGCGAGGTGACGAACAGATGCATCACGGCGTTGCCATAATTCTGCTGGCGGCCTGGACGTGGCAGCAAGGTCCACCAGAAGAGCAGGCCAGTGCCGAAGAAGCTTGCGTGCTGCGCGTAGTGCAGCACGCCCTGCTGAAGTGCTATCTCGAACAGGGCCGGGATGTGCCAGACCCATATCGCGATGCCGTGGATGACGGTCGCGTTGAGCGGACGGGCGACGAAGGCCCAGGTCATCCGCAGCAGTTTCCCATGCCCGATCGTTCCAAGATTGCGCCGAAACCCGGCGGGCAATGCCCACAGCAAGGCCGCGGCAGGACATGCTGCAACCAGCAAGGGCGCCGCCATGGCCATTAGCAGTTCATGTTCGATCATGTGCGCAGCAAAGACCCGTTGGCCAAGCGCATGGATCGGACTGACCAAAGCCGCCGTCAAGACAATCCAGCCCATGGCGAACCACAGTGCCTGCCGTGCCCGTATAGGCCTGCCGTGGCCACTGCGGCGCCACAGCCGCGTCGCGCCGGTCGCATAGGCAATGGCCACCGCCATCAGCGGCAGGGTAATCGGCAGCGCCAAGGTCCATCCCGCTGCCGGCGCGCCCGCGCCGTAGCAAATCGAACTGGAGAAGAATGCATCGAAGCTCATCGCAGGCAGCCATCGACGATGAGTGCGGCGCTGGCTTGCATGAGGATGACCAGCGCAAACAACAAAGCCGTCCCCATGCCGAGATCGGCAATGAAGCGTTCAGTGTTTTGCTTGCGCCCGGAGGCGCCGTGTAGCCGCCTTGCCCGCCATGATAGCGCACCTCCGACGAGCGAAAGCAGCGTAAGCGTCAAAGCCAAGGGCAGCACGACTGGCACTTGATGGGCGCATTGCCAAGGCACCAGAACGTAGTTCACTTGCGTCGCGATAGCCCAACTCAGCGGTCCTGACAGGAGCCCGCACCAGGAAGAACCCGATAGAACCGTGCGCATCCGAACTCGGTGTCCGCTTCACCAACGTGGGAACCCGCAAAGCGACCATGCTGAAGAATTCCGGCTGTCGCGCGAGCTGCCACTTCCAGCTATGTTGCCACAGCCGCCGCGGATCTAACGACGGTGCGAAAGCAATGTTCCGACAAGGAACAAATGGCCTCGCGGGATCACGTGGACCATTCGAAACGAACCCGGCTTCGGCGGCCCAGTTGACCGGGAGCACGATGGGTCGAAAGTTGGCGGCAGGGATCCTGGAACGAGTTTACGTCCAGACAGGAACGATCCTCATTCTCCTGCATTCTTCCTAGTCTCCGTTAACATTTTTTGCCGAGGGCCGACCATTGTTACTCCAGGACCGCGCGAACCAGGCGGATAGCATTTCCATCGTCGATCTGATCCCGGCGCTGAGGGCTTTCGCGCGCACTTTTTGCCGCGCCCCCGGGGACGCCGACGATCTGGTGCAGGAGACCCTGACCAAGGGTCTTGCCAATCTGGACAAATTCGAGCCGGGAACGCGAATGAAATCCTGGCTCTTCACCATCATGCGCAACACCCACTATACCCGCGTCAGAGCGGCAGCCAGGGAGGCGCCCGGGCTGCTTGACTGCGCCTCCAGCCGCCCGATTTCCGAAGCGTCCCAGGACTGGTCGATGCAGAGCAAGGAAGTACACGGTGCCATCCAGGCGCTTCCCGCGCATCAGCGCGAAGTGCTGATGCTGATCGGGGTGCTGGGGGTCAGCTACGAGGAAACGGCAGAGATATGCGGGTGCGCGGTGGGAACCGTGAAAAGCCGCCTGAACCGCGCACGCGCGGGCGTGCTGGAAGCGCTTGGCGAGACCTCGTCGCAATCACTGGTCGAAAGGCGCAGTTATTTGTCCGAAGACCATTACGATACCGGCGCCGAACGCCACCGATAATCAGCTCAACTTGATCGTCGTCTCGCGTAGGCGCTTTTCGACCAGCGCATTCTGCAGCTCCATCGCAAGCGCGGTCAGGCGATCAGGAACTTTCTCCTGTTCGATGGCTGACAGCAGTGACGCAATCTCCTGGTCCATGCCTAGACTTGCCTGGGGGCCAAGGTTGCGCTGGCTCATGCGAGACATCGCATTCTCTTAACAAATGATATTCCTGTAAAACAGTGTGCACAGGCGGCCGGCGTTTGCAAGGCAATCCCGGCCTGCAATCCGGCCGGCCTCCGGCTCTGCACAACATTGTTCGGCAATCCGAAATTTTCCCTTCGAGCCGTCACGGTAAGGCGACGATTCAGCTCAGCGCGGTCGTCCACCGACGGTCCCTCGATCGGTTGCCATCGAGCCGGCGTTGCAGGGCATGCCGATTCCAACTGGACATCGCTGCGATTCCTCTCGAACACGGGTTGAGGCACTATGTTCCTCCGGCTCGAAGAAGAAATGCAGTTCCGTCCCAGCGGCTGAATGGCATTTCCGCGTCGACGATGATCCGCATGCCGGACGCGTTTGCGAACCGATGGATATCGTAGCGGTCAAGGGCGACCGCCCCCCGGTAGGAGTAGTTCAAAACCGCTGCCATGCCGCCGGGCCTGAGCACCCGCGCCATCTCGCTCAAGTGCCGCTGGGCAAGCCCGGCTAGCACCAGATAGGGAAAACTGTCGATAGCCAGTATGCCGTCGAAACTCTTGTCGGCGAAGTCGGTGAGGTCCAAGCCTGATGTCTGCCGCAGTTCCACATTGGCAAACGAGCATTGCCCGCCTGCGATCGCCAGCATGGTCGAGGAAATGTCGATGCCAACCAAACGGCCGACCATGGCGTGAAGGGCCCTTTCGAACCGACCAATGCCGCACCCGATATCCAGTATGTCCTTGCCGGATCCGGTAAAGCCGTGACCTTCCAGCCAGCCGACAATTTCGGCCGTCGTTGCCGCCAGGATTTCCTCGTCGCCGAGCGAGGACAATTGTACACTCGCGGCAGGCGAAATGGCGGCCGCGCCGTCAAAGCCGCTCGCCAGCCGCTGCACGGTCGCTGCCGCCATTTCACTCTCGTCAATGTCATGGCAAACCGCCGCGGCCGCTGCGCGAAGGTCTTCGAAATCATCCAGCTTACGCAAAAGCAGCGCAGCAACGGATTTAAGCCAATATCGTTCGGCACTGTCGTTTGACCGCATGGTCAAGGCGATATCCGCCAAATCCGCCGCGTCAATTCCTGTGTCCACATGAACCGCCAGCCTGGCGAGGGCGACTTCGGGGGAAACGCCGTCGATCATGCAAATCTCGAGCGTGCGCATTGCCGCTGCCGCCTCATGGACCGATCCGGGACGCGGCGCCGTCATGCCGGCGTGCTCCGCGTCCACATCCTTTGTCTGGTCCAGCGGTCGAGCGCGCCCCAGCCATATTTGTAGCTTTCCTGGCCACGCAGGAAATCGAATTCCCGCGCGCCTTCACGGAGAGCCTCGCCAATGGCGTGACCGATCAGGATCGCTCCCGGGCTCTCGCCGGCATAGGCTGGATCGAAGCCGCCGAGATAGGCATAGGCGCGGCGGCCATGATGGAACCCGTAATAGGCGCCGACAACCGAGCCGCCGATCTCGATCAGCCAGCATCGGGCCAAGCCCTCCGCCGCAAGGCGGGGGAGGGCATTCCGGTGAAATTCCCGCGTGGCGGCGTCAGCCAGCACGCCACCGCCTTGCCCATCCCAACGCGCGCCATGCAACCGGATCAGCTGGCCGAGGAATGTTTCGGGATCGGCCTCGGCGCGCCGGATGTCGACACGGTCTCTGCGGCGTGCGGCTTGGTGGGCGCGGCGCAACTGACGCCTGCGCCGGGCGGGGACGCAACCCGTCAGCGACGCATCGCCAGCTAGCGAGAGTACCGGGCATGCGGCATGGCCCGAATGGCAATTCTCCCGCACGGCCGGCAGTGTCAGGGCCAGCGCGGCCGCCTCGGTCGCGAGATCGGGCAGGATCCATTGCGACCATTCGAGCGAGAGTACAGCCTCGGCGATTGCCGCGTTGACCGCTGATTGTTGTTCCGGTGCGCTCAAAATGTCGAGATAGTCGCTGAGTGAAATGCCGATCGGCAACAATCGCGGACCGGAAGCGTGCGCTTGCTGATAGAGCGGCGCCAGGCCGGCAAGATCGTGTCCGTTCCATACGGCGATCGCCGTCAATTCACCCGGCGCGAATGTCTGCCACCATGGCAGGAGCCAGGCGGGAGACTGGAAAGGCGTCGCGGCGGGACATCGCGACCAGAGCCGCCGCCAGCTCGGTCCAAGCGCCTCCAATGCTCCTTCGTCGCGGATGATCTCGGCGTGGAGACCACTCACTGCTCGGTCTCCAGCGCCGGCTGGCGAGCGCCAAGCCGCGCCAGGCCTTCATATGCATCCATGTAAGACGAGATCATACGCTCGAGGGAGAAGCGGCGGCGCGCCTCGGTCCGGCATGTTTCGTTGTCGAGACCGGCCGAGGCCATGATGGCTCGCGCCATCTCGTCGACGTCGTCGACCAGAAAGCCGGTCTTGCCATGCTCGACGACGTCGGGCAGCGCGCCATTCGGAAAGGCAACGACCGGCGTGCCGCAAGCGAGCGCCTCCATCGCGACAAGCGAGCTTGTTTCGGCGGCGAGGCTGGGGACGACCAGGCAGCGGGCCGCATTGAGAAAACGCCGTTTGGCGAAAAAGCCGAGCGGTCCGAGGAAGCGCCTGTGCCTGTCGAGACGCGGCGCGACTTCATCGTCGAAGTATTGGATATGCGTCTGGTAGGGATAGAGCCTGCCGCCGACGGCCAGCGGCACTTCCGCCTGTTTGGCCGCTTCGAGTGCGAGGTGAATGCCTTTCTCGGGGCATATTCGACTGAGCACCAGCGCGAAATTGCGCCGCGATCGGTTTTCGCTCAAAGCATCGATGTCGACGCCGTTCGGAATCGGCGGCACCAGAATGGAGCCGGCCGGAGCTGTTTCCTGCTGCGCCGCCGATACCGCGTGGAGCCAGAGGTCCTCGCGCACCGGTCGTAGCACCGCCGGCGGGTACCATTGGAGCGGCAGGTGCAGTGTTACCAGCGTCGGGCCAGTGTCCGGCAGGTAAGCATCGAAGTCGATGCCATGCAGATGAACCACATCGACCGGCCAGCGTGCGCGGGCTTCAGCGATTGCCGCACGATGCGCATCCTGAGCCCGCCTCTTGGCTGCTTCATCGAGTACGCCCGTTTCGGCAGGCGTCTCGATCAGGGTACCGGTCGTATCTGAACCCTGGCAAGCGACGACAAGGGAACGATGGCCCATCCGCACCAGCGTCCGGTCCAGCATGGACAGCACTTGTTCCGCGCCGCCGACGGCGTCAGGCCCGACCGGGGCCAGGGGATAGGCTACATTGAGGACCGTGAGGGTCACAGCACGAAGCCCTCATGCGGCCGAGGCCCGGCGCGCCGGAACCGCGCCGGCGCTGATCCCGGGCGCATAGCGCTGGATCATAGCGGCGCAAAATTCAGCGAATTCCTCCGGCACCAAAGGCGGGCTGGTGTGGTGGGGTTGCAGGCCACGATGTTCGGGCGTGAAGCAGAACGTGACCGTAACATTGAAATCCTCAAGCGCCTGCATCTGGCGGTCGAACCAGTCGAGCGCGTTCGGCCTGAAACTGTCGGCCCAGGACAGGCCTGTACGCATATGGGTGACGCCGAGCCGTTTCATCCAGGCAACGGCATCGTCCAGCCGATGGTCTTGGTAGTGGAACCACTGGACCAATCCGATCTGCGGAGCGTAGCGAAGGAATTCCTCGAGTGCCGGCTTCGGCGTGCCGTCTTCGCGCAGCAGGCCCATGTAGAAGTGGCGGTAATAGGAAGATCCTTCCGCTTCGCGGTGGCGCGTGGTGGCTTCCCAGGCACGGGGGAGGTCGTAGAGGCTGTACCATTGGATGCGCGGCGCATTGCCGATCAGCAGTTCGGCCGTACGGCGCAAGCCCCATACCTGGACCTCTTCCGCGCCAAAGGTCGAGATACCAACTTCGCTGACCCAGACCGGGAGGTCGATGACCGCGGAAATCTCGCCGAGCTTTTGCGGCCACTCCTGGATTTGCCAAAGGTTCCAGTCCAGCGGGAAACCGTGCACGGCGACAGCGTCGAGGTGATCGAGCACGCCGAATTCCTTCATCCGGGTCATGAACCCCGCATCGATCGGCGAGATACCGCCGAGGACCTTGGTCACTGCCGGATTTTCCCGCTTTATCGCATCCGCGGCCAGGATCGCCATGGTGGCGAAGCGGCTCCAGTCGGGATCAAGCTCGGGATCCCAATGGGACTTGTTGTTGGGCTCGTTCCAGATCATGGCGGCTTCAATCATCTTGTCTCCCTTTCACCGGATAGACGGCACCGCCGCCGGCCGGCTCGCCGGCCACGCGGCAAAAATAAACCTCCGTTTCAGGATGCCGCACGATCTCGAATCCGGCGCTGCGCAGCATGGCCTCGGCGCAGGCGCGGTTCGGAATCCACCAATTTGTCGGATCGTCGGCGTAGCGGTGCTCGATGAAGTGAAGTTTCGGGAATTCCGGCTGGTCAAACAGCTCATGGCTCCAGAAATGGTAGTTCTGTTCGAGCTCGGGCAAATCGGTGCTGCCGCGCTGCATCGACTGGAAGATCAACAGATCGGCCACGACGTGCTCGCGGATCAGATCGAGCGCCAGCAGCGGATGACGCAGATGGTAGAGCACCCCCATGAACAGCACGATGTCGAAGCTTTCGCCCAGACCGCCGACGTCATAGACCGACAATTGCCGGAATTCGATCTCGCAATCCGCGACTTCGGCGGCAAAACGGGCCTGTGCCAGATAGGCCTCGTCGAAGTCGATGCCGAGCACACGGTCGGCGCCACGCCTTTTCATTTCGATCGAATAGAAGCCGGCGTTGCAGCCGATATCGAGCACGGACTTGCCCGTCAGGTCGGCCGGGATCGCGTCCGCGAACTTGCGCCATTTGATCAGCGGATAATTGCCGAGGAAATGATCGGGCGCGGTCTCGACGCCGGCCAATTCCATATTGTGGAACCACGGCCCGAGCGCATCGATGCGACGACGTATATCGGCATTGGAATGCAGCATTCTAACCTCCTTCGCCTGGAAAGGACGGTACGTGCGAGCGGCCCTGGGCCGTGAACAGGTGCGAGCCTGCGTCCGCGGGGACATCGTTGTTTTCGAGCAGGCGCAGCGCCGTGCGGTAGCCGTTGAAGGTCCCGACATCGACGTAGGCGGTGCCTGCCTTGACACCATAAGCCTCACCTCCAGAAGCCAGGTAGGCATTGATCAGCGTGCCCAGATATTCGTCGTAACGGTCCCGCTCGCGCCACAGCGCGGCAAGCTGGTGGAAGATACGGCCCGGCATCTTGAACGCGCCCCAGATCCAATTGGTCGCGGCGTCGCGCTGCTTGACCTGAATTTCCCTCACCCGGTCGCCCTCGTCGACAACCACGGCGTCGAAGAGTTCGGGACGATCAACGGGGAACAGCAGGAAGGACAGCCGGTCGTCGGCAAGCCGGCAGAAACCATCCTCGGGAAACCAGATGGTGTCAGGGAGACCGACGAGAACCGTCTCCTGTGGCGAGACCAGCGGCTCCGCGCGGAAGATCGCGTCGCAAAGACCGACCGGGGAGGGCTGGGCCACGAAGATGGCGGTCGCGTTGTCGTAGCCCGCCGCGTAATATTCCAGGATGTCCGATTTGCCCGACCCGATGACGAAGCAGATCCTGTCGACGCCATTGAGCACCATGCGCCGCACGAGATATTCGCTCACCGCGCAAGGACGTTCGGTCTGTCCGTCCAACCTGCTGCCGACCGGCAGCAACTCTTTCGAGAAGCCGAGCGGTTGAATACGGCTGCCGCGTCCGGCGGCCGGCACTATGCCCAGCATCAAACGGCTTCCTTCATCTGTTCGCGCGCCGGCGCATGCAATGCGTCGTTCAGCATCTGGTCCAGATCCGCGGCGCGCCGCGCGGATGTGTGTTCGTCAAGCACACGCTCGCGGGCGCGCATGCGCAGGGTGTCAAGCTCCCGGTCCGACAGGCTCAAGGCGGCGACCACGTCGTCAGTGGTGTCGGCGAGCAGGATCTCGCTGCCGGGTTCAAAGAAACTGTCCAGGCCCGGCCATCTGTCGCTGATGATTGCGGCGCCACAGGCTGCCGCCTCGAACAGCCGGCCCGAGGGGCACCAGCCCTTTTTCGCCATCGCCTCGCGGGTGACATTCAGCGTCAGCCGCGATGAGCAGAAGAAGGCTGGATGATCGGCTGGCGGCAGGTGTCTGACAAAGAAGATGTTGTCGCTCCACGGGAATTCCTGCGGATACTGCGCGCCGCCGATGATGAAGCGGCGATCGGGGAGCCGGACCGCGGGCTGCACCAGCAGCTTCTCGACGCCGGCCTGACGGTCCGCGGCATAAGTGCCGAGATAGGACAGGTCGCCGGCAAAATCGGCTCTTGCCTGAGCCGGCCGGTGGCGTTTCGGATCGACATGGCCGTAAAGCGGAGCGACGAAACCCGCGCCGAGCACCGTCTTCAGCGCATCGAGCGCCGGCCCGCCCGTATAGCTCAGCACCAGATCGAAATCGCGCAGGCCTTCCGGACCGAAATAGGGCGGCCATTCGCCTTGCTCGATCCTTGTCAACGTGACGGGCGTGTCGAGATCATAGAACACCTTCAGTCCACGGCAGGCTTGCTGCGCAAGCCGCGAGGCTTCGACGGCGTCGGGGCAATAGGAGGTGACGATGACCACATCGGCATGCTGGATCGTGGCCTCGGCGACACGGCGGATATTGTCCCAGTCGGGATACAGGACGAGGTGACCGCCATCGAGATGGTCGAGATCCCGGGTTCCGGCATAGTAGGGCGTATCATGTTCGAAGAAGCTGACAGACCAGCCCAGCCGCGCCAGCGCCCGTATAAGCCCGCGCCATAGCGTGGCATGGCCGTTTCCCCATGAAGAGGTAACGGTGAGGCCGAAAATGACCATCCGCATTTCATAACTCCTGTCAGGCGCTTTCATTGAGGCGAATGAGTTTCGAGCCCCAGTCGCCATGCACGATCGTGGTGATCGACGCCGGCTCGATGTCGAAGCGGAAGCAGTCGCCGAGCTGGAGACCGAGCACCTTGCATACCGCTGCCTTGATGACGTCGGCGTGGCTGACAAGCGCAACGCACTGGCCCTGGGTATTTTGGCGCAGAGCGTCCATCAGGCCGACGATGCGCTGCTGGACATCCAGCATCGTTTCACCGCTCGGCGTGCGCGCCTGTTGGCGTTGATCATTCCACAGGCGCCAGCTGGCGTCCGCATTCAGCTCGTCGAAAGTCTTGCCCGACCAGACGCCGAAGTCGATTTCGTCCAACTCCTGGCAGATCGCGATGTGGTTGACGCCGCAGGCAAGCGCGATCGGTTTCGCGGTTTCCAGCGTGCGCTCGCGCGGACTGCTGCAGATGGCGGCAAGGGGTTCGCGGGCCATGCGACCGGCGAGATGCTGAGCCTGTGCCTTGCCGGCTTCGCCGAGGCGGATGCCTTCCATTCGGCCCGCCAGATAGCCGCCGACATTGTCGTGCGCCGCATGCCGGATCAGAAAAAACGTCGTTGTCATTCGGCGGCGTCGAGCATCGGCTCGTCCTTGCCGGAGATGAAGGCGAGGGTGCGCAGGCGTGCCTCGGCGTCCGTGAACTGCTCCGGCGGCGATTTCATGAAATAGCTGCAAGGCCCGGTCAGGGCGCCTGCAATGCCGCGGTCGAGCGCGAGTTTGGCGCAACGCACCGCATCGATCACCACGCCGGCGGAGTTGGGCGAGTCCCACACTTCGAGCTTGAGTTCAGCGTTCAGCGGCACGCCGCCGAAGGTCGTGCCTTCGACACGAATATAGGCCCATTTGCGGTCGGTCAGCCAAGGCACGTGGTCGCTTGGGCCGACATGGATGTTGCCCGCCTCGAGCGGAACGTCGAGTTGGCTGGCAACGGACTGGGTCTTGGAGATCTTCTTCGATTCCAGCCGCTCGCGTTCCAGCATGTTGAGGAAGTCTGTGTTGCCGCCGAAATTGAGCTGGTAGGTGCGGTCGATGCGCACCCCGCGCTCACGGAAAAGATTGGCCAGCAACCGGTGCACGATGGTCGCGCCGACCTGGCTCTTGATATCGTCCCCGACCAGGGGAAGGCCACGCTGCTCGAACCGCCGCCGCCATTCAGGACGCGAAGCAATGAAGACGGGGATGCAGTTGACGAATGCGCAGCCGGCATCCAGCGCGCATTCGGCGTAAAAACGCGTCGCCTCTTCGGAACCGACCGGCAGATACGATACCAGCACCTCGCAACCACTGTCGCGAAGCGCCCCACAGATGTCGGCGACCGGCTCCTTCGACTCCTCGATTTCGTCTCGCAGATATTTGCCGATGCCGTCGAGCGTGGGACCACGCTCGACCCGAACGCCGGTCGGCGCCACATCGGCGAAGCGGAAGGTGTTGTTGGGCGCGCTGTAAATCGCTTCGGCGACGTCGCGCCCCACCTTGGTCGTTGCGACGTCGAACGCGCAGACGACCTCGACGTCATCGACATGATAGCCGCCGAGGTCGGCATGCATCAGTCCGGGTATCGGCTCGTTGCTCTTTGCGTCGCGATAATAGGTCAGCCCTTGCACCAGGGAGGATGCGCAATTGCCGACACCGACGATGCCGATACGAACTTTCTTCGATGCCACGAAACCGACGCCTCTGTTGGTTGGAGGTAAGTTCCTCGCTGCCGAACCGGGAGCGGCCACGAATGTTCCTTCAAATCGTGAAAAATTGCGGCGCCCGGCACGGATCAAACAGGGCTAGTCGGCGTTGGCGGCGGGATAGTCCGGCAGGAACGATGATCGTCTTTGGTGACCACAAGCAGGTGCACAGCGCGTCGCGGCTCAGAGAAGCCGCCTGCGAAGCAGCGGCGGACATCGGCTCGATGCCGGCCGGCATCGAGCGGCATGCTGCCCTGGTGGGCCTGTTCATAAGCGTTTCGGAGCTGGCCCAGGGCCTTGCCGACATCGAGTTCCGGGCCTCTGGGCTCGACAGCAATTCACTGCGTCAACGGCAAGGCGCAAAAATCCTTTTCGGGCTGGCGCAGGAAGTTGCGTGGTCCTGGCAATGCGGCTTTGTCGCTAGCGGAGCGCTGAACGATGATATTCTCGTTATGCTTCGGGACCTGGATTGCCAGAGCGAAGTCGTCACCGGGGCCGCCGAAGGCTATGCCTTTTACGCGCTCTACCCCGAAACCTATCTTGTCGCCGCCCGACGTTCCGGGCTTGCCGCGAACACCTGCGTCATCGGCATTCGCAGCATCGGTCTCGGGCTCGCCGCGATGGTCGCGGCCGCCATCGGCGCCCCACCGCCAGTCAGCGTGCGGCCCATTGGGCATCCTTTCCGCCGCGGCATCGCTGCCGATCCCGAATTGATTGGCGGTTGGCGCCACGATCCGGCCGCCCGATTTGCCATCGTTGACGAGGGGCCTGGCCTTTCCGGCAGTTCGTTCCATGCGGTGATAGCGTGGCTGCTTCACCTTGGCATCGACATCGAGCGCATCCATTTGTTTCCCAGTCATTCTGGCGAGCCGGGTGCCCAGGCGTCGCCCGACATACGTGCGCTCTGGCTCCGCTGCCGCCGCCATGTTGCGGATTTCGAGCACGCTTTCGACCGTTCGACGGCGCCGTCGCTGCGAGACTGGGTCGCCGAGCTTTTGGGCAGGCCAGACATCCGGCTGCGCGAGATCTCCGGCGGAGCCTGGCGCGAGTGCCTCCGAACGCAGCCTGAGTGCTGGCCTCCGGTTTTCGGCGGTTTCGAGCGGCGCAAGTTCATGGCCTCGGAAGGCGCGAAGCGATGGCTGGTCAAGTTCGCCGGAATTGGCGAAACCGGCCGAAGCAAGCTGCAGTCCGCAAAGTCGCTCCAAGAGGCCGGCTTCGGTCCGCCGGTCGTGGGGCTCCGCCACGGTTTTCTGATCGAGCGCTGGGTCGACCCGGAAACTGCTGATGAGGCTCATATATCCAGGGACAGGCTCATCGAGCATCTGGGGCGGTACCTCGCCTGGCGCGACGCCAATTTGCAAACCACGCAAGCCGGCGCTTCATTGGCAGAACTCGCAGGCATGGCAGTCTTCAATTGCGCCCGGGCGCTGGGGGAGAGTCATGGGACGCGATTGCGCGATTGGTTCGCCAGCCGGCAGCTGCCACAAACCCAACGCAAGGTCGAGATCGATGGGCGGCTGCATCGCTGGGAATTCTTGGCGCGCGCCGATGGCACGCTCATCAAGACAGATGCTGTCGATCATTGCCGCTCGCATGACCTCGTGGGCTGCCAGGCTATAGAATGGGACGTCGCCGGAGCCTGCATCGAACATGGCCTGACCAACCTGGAGGTTTCGAAGCTCGTCAGTTGCATGGAAACCGGAACACGGTCTCTCATCGACCTTGACCTGGTTGCCTACATGGAGCCCTGCTACCTGGCTTTTCAGCTCGGCTTGTGGACCATGGCGACCCAATCCTGCAACGAGCGGGAGCGCACCCGGCTGGCCGATACCGTCCGGCGTTACCAGGCGGGGCTGCTGCGTTTCGTCGAACTGGCAAGGGCCTGAAGCCGCGAGCTCAATCCAAATTGCGCAGCATGTCGGCTTCTTGTTCCAGAATCGAGGCAACCTCCTCGCGCTGCAGATGCGTCATCATCAAGCTGATGCAACATTCGAGATAGGTGATGGAGGCCCGCCGCAAATAGGCGGCCGTTTCGCTGGCGGCGATCTGATCGATGTCTCTGGCGGATCGTTTCGGTTGCACGGGTCCTTCTCCATCCGGGCTTCCCAGAGCGGTTCAGCGTATGATCGAACCGTCGACCGGCTAGGTTGCTGTTTCGCGCAATTCCGGACGGAAAACCGCTTCGCACCTTTCCCGGAATTGCTACAGCCCAACCCCGAGAGCCCGTGGATGTTCCCGGCCGTGGCAGAATTGAACACCGCGAACCATGTCATTGCGCCAGCCCGGCAGTCTTCAAACCGGCAGGTTCTGCGCCTTGCCTGCCCTTGAACCGCCAGTGGCGGCAATCGGGGTCAGGGAGGCATCCATCCGATCCGTGTCGAGCTCGGCGAAGTAACCGATCGTCTGCAGCAGGCCCTGTCTGAGAGGCACCTTGGGCGCCCAGCCGAGCAGCGTTTTCGCACGCGTTATATCGGGCCGGCGCCGGCGCGGATCGTCTTGCGGCAAGGGCAGGAACGTCACGGCCGACCGCGTGCCTGTGATCTCGCGTACCAGGCTTGCCAATTGCAGGATGGTGAATTCCCCAGGGTTGCCCAGATTGACCGGCTGGCGCGGATTTGGATCGATGTCCATGAGGCGCAGCAGCCCGTCGACGAGATCGGTGACATAGCAGAACGACCTGGTTTGATGTCCGTCGCCGAATATCGTCAGCGGCCGTTTCTCGATGGCTTGCATGACCAGGTTGGAGACGATGCGGCCGTCGGCCGGATCCATCCTCGGCCCGTAGGTGTTGAAGATGCGCGCAACGCGGATATCGGCTTTGTCGGCACGCAGGTAATCGAAACAAAGGGTCTCGGCCGTCCGTTTGCCTTCATCATAGCAGGCCCGCGGCCCCGTGCAGTTGACATGGCCGACATAGTCCTCCTTTTGCGGGTGCTGTTCGGGATCGCCATAGACCTCGCTGGTTGAAGCCTGCAGGAACCGGGCGCCGTTGTCCGCCGCGAGTTCAAGCAGATTGAATGTGCCGATGACGCATGTGCGTGTCGTGTGAACCGGGTCCGCCTGATAGCGTGGCGGGGACGCCGCGCAAGCCATGTTGAAGATGCGGTCGACCGGTTCGCCGAGTTCCAGCGGGGTGCAGATGTCCTGTTCGATCAGCCGGAAGCGCGGCCGGCCGACAAGTGGCCTGATATTGTCCATTCGCCCGGTAAGGAAATTGTCGACACAGATCACCCGGTGACCATCCCGGAGCAATGTTTCGCAAAGGTGCGAACCGAGGAAACCCGCGCCGCCCGCGATAAGCACCGTCTGCGTCCGTTGCGCCTTTCTTGATTGCCGCATCTGTATCTTCTCCTGTCTGCCAGTCATGCCGCACTTCCAACGTCCAGGCCGAGGCCTGAACGCATCCGAGCCGGTGGTGCCAGCCGGGATATGAATTCACGGGCCCGGGCGATGCCGGTGTGTCTCGTCAGAACAAGCTTGCGAGCCCGGTCCGCCATGGCGAGCCTTGCACGATCGTTCTGTCCGCTCAGGATCGCGATCACGTCGTCGGGTTTGTCGGCGGTTTGAATGGTCGATTCGGGAAAAAAGCTGTCGAGGCCCGGCCACCGGTCGCTGATGATCGGCGTGCCGCAGGCGGCGGCCTCGAACAGCCGCACGCTCGGCGACCATCCGGCCGCGATCATCGATGCGCGGGTGACATTCAGCGTGCAGCGCTGGCGGCTGTAGAAGGCGGCATGCTCGGCCGGAGGCAAATGTTCTATACGCTCGACATTGCCGGGCCAGGCGATATTAGACGGGTATTGCGAGCCGGCGACCACGAAGCGCCGCCGCGGCAGCCGGCGCGCTGGCTCCAGCAGCAGCGCTTCAAGAGCCGGCTGCCGGTCCGAACTGTAGGTGCCGAGATAGCCGAGATCCCATTGGATGGCATTGTCCGTCCGGTGGTGCCGCTCCGGATCGACGGAACAGTAGAGCGGCTCGGCTCTTTGCGCGCCGAATTCGGACTGCAACCGGTCGAGCGTCGGCCCGCCTGTGAAGGAGAAATAGACGTCGAAATACGGGATCTGTCGCCTTGCCAGATAATCGCAGTCGTCTTCGGCGATCTGCGCCAGCGTCACCGGCGTGTCGATGTCGTAGAAACACAGTTGCCCGCCGCAGAGCGACGCCACAGTGTCGATCACTGCCTTCCCCTCGGGCACAAAGGATCCGACCACCACAATATGGGCTCGCCGCAGGCGCCGCTCGTGGGCACGACGCAGTTCATCGAGCGTTTCGTAGTAGAGCAAGGTGCAGAAATCGGGCTCCCGCAGATCACGATGGCGCGCGTACCAGGGCACGTCGCGTTCGAGGAACGTGATGCGATGGCCCAGTTCATGAAGGCCTCTCAGCAACCCGCGGAAAGTCGTTGCATGACCGTTCCCCCAGGACGAGGACAGCGAAAGGCCAAGGAAGACGATGTCGAGTTGCTTCGTCATTCCGCCGCCTCCACGGTAGGGCGTCCGACGTGCTCCTTGAAGACGGTATCGACCAGGGCCCCCCTCAGAGTGTAGGTGTGCTCGCCAAGAACACGTCGCAGTGCTGCCTCGCCGATCGCCTTTGCCCGGGCGGACGTCAGTGTCCGCACGATCTCCGCGACGTCGGCACCGTCTCTCGCGACCAGTATTTCCTCACCGGGGGTCAGGAACATCTCGACACCGAGCCAGGCATCGGTGACGATGCAGGCACCTGCCCCCGCCGCTTCGAAAATCCGGGTCGCCGGCGAAAAGCCGTTGGCGGCCATGCTGTCGCGGCTGATGTTCAGCACCGCTTTCGGCGTGACGTTGAAGGCATTATGATCCCTGGTCCCGACATGGCCGAGCCAGGAGACGTTGCCAGGCAGAGGTTTGTCTCCCCACCCGGATCCGCCGAGCAGGAAACGCTTGCCGTCCAGCGCTCGGGCCGGTTCGAGGAAAAAGGCGTCGACGCGCGCCTCGCGGTCGGGCAGGCGGTTGCCGAGAAAGGCAAGATCGCAAGCAAAACGCCGGTCGCCGGCGACCGGATGGTGTGTCTCGGGATCGAGCGCGTTGTAGATCGGCACGCATTCGGCCGCGCCGAGGGCGCGATATTCCCACACCACGGGGTCACCGCCGCCATAGGTCAGCACGAGGTCGATCCTGCGCAAGGCATCGTGCAGCGGATGGTCGGCGTCGGCGCGCAACTGGCTGATCGTTGCAGGGGCGTCGACGTCCCAGAATACGGTGATCGCATCGGCGCGGGCATGCTCGAGCACCGCGCTCAGCAATGCGTCATCCTCGAAACCGACGCCACTTGCCTTGACGACGATGTCGGCCTGCGCCGCGCAAGCCGCAACCTGCATCAACGCATGCGGCGCCGGCTCGTAGACCACGACGGTGCACCAGTCGGGGGCCTCGATGTCGCGGTTCTTCTGCCGGTCGTAGACGTCGGGTTCGTAGAAGGTGATGTCGTAGCCGCGGCGCGACAACGCCTTGAGCAGCCCGCGATAATAAGTCGCCGCCCCATTCCAGTACGACGACAACAGGCTTGATCCGTAAAAGGCGATTTTCATGCGGCGGCCTCCTTTGCGGGCATTCGAGTGGCTACATGACGGTTGCCACATGCGGCCAGTATGTCGAACAGTTCGTCGGCTCGGTGCCGGCATGTGTGTCGCGCCAGGATGGTTTCGAGCCCGGATGCGGCAAGCGTCAGCGCAAGCTCTCCGTCATGCAGCACGTCGCTGAGGTGACGGCGCATCTCGTCGCCGTCCCGCGCGAAAAGGAAATCCTGTCCGGGACGGAACAGGCCTTCGGCGTCGGACCAGGGCGCCGACACAAGGGGAATGCCGCAGGCCAGCGCCTCGAACATGCGGATCGTGGGGATACCCGGCAGACCCTGCCGATAAGGCCGGCGGGGAATGTGCACGGTGACGCGATGCTGCGCGAATATTTTCGGCACATCGGCATTGGCGACCCAGCCCTCATAGTGCAGGCCCGCATCGGCGAGCGCGTTGAGCGCGGCCGGCGGGTAGCGCACGCCGTGCACCGTTCCCGACAAGATAAGCTCGCGTGCTGGATCGATCAGGAATTCGCGGATTTCGGCGCTGCGCTCGTCATCCCCCCAATTTCCGACCCAAACCAGATCCGCGATGGGCTTCATGCGCCGGCAGGGTTTGAACAACCGCACATCCGCCGCCTCGTGCCAGGTGAAGGCACGCTTGCCCCAGCCGGCCCGAAGATAGCTCTCTCGCAAGGCTTCGCCAAAGGCGAGCACGCCGTCATAATGCTCCAGCGTGAGGGCCGAGATGGCTTCGGTCGCAGACACAGCCCGGTGGTGCGTATCGTGGAACAGGAGTGTGAAATCGCCTCCATTGGCCCGCGCGCGTCCAACGCGCGCGATGAGGTCCGGCGCCGTCCATTCGTGGACGATCACGACATCGGCGTCGGCGATCCGGGCTTCGTGATCGAACGACGCATCATAGGTCACAGGCATCAGCTCCGGGAAATCGTTCCTGAAGCGCTCCACCGCGAAGGACCCTTTCTCCGCCAGCAGGTTGCAGCGGCTCCAGCCGTCCGCCGGCTCGAGCGCGATCACATAATGTCCCCGAGCGATGAGTTCGCGCATGATGCCGCGCTGGAAATGCGCATTGCCGTGGTTCCAGTCCGAGACGGCGGAATGGGTGTAGAACAGGAAGTGCATGGCTACCGTTCCGTGGCGGCCATCGCCGCCTGCTCGTGGATTTCCCGCATGGCCGTCGCTTGCGAGCGCGGCGAGAATTTGCGCGCCCGCCGGGCCGCGCGCTGGCCGAGTTGTCTCCGCAGGACGTCGTCGTGGACAAGGCGGGCGATGCAGCCGGCAAGGGCATGCTGATCACGCGCGTCGAAGAACAGCGCCGCGCCGTTCCAGATCTCGCGATAGGTGCCGATGTCGGCCAGGACCAGGGGGGTGCCCGCCATCGCCGCCTCCAGGGCCGCAAGCCCGAAAGGTTCATAGCGAGACGTCGACACGAAGATTCCGGCGCGTGCCATCAGCCGCCTGACCTCTTCGTGAGGGATCGGCCCGAGCGACACGCAATGCTGGAGACGCGCGTGCTGTCCTTCAGGCCCGTCGAGCGGACCGGCGGCAAAGAAGGGCCATTCCGCGATCGCGGCCGCGCCATCCAGCACCGCGGGATTCTTTCCCTCGTCCCACCAACGGGCCGCTGCAAAGACGAATGTCTCGCGATGCTCGGCCGCCGGGCCTGGTGCCGCACTGTTGTAGACGACGCTCAGGCGGGGGATCGGGCCATAGCAGATCTCGAGCATATCGGCGTGGCTCTGGCTCGGGGCCACGACCGCATCGGCCCGATCCAGGCCCGCTCTGTTGCGATCCCTTTGCCAGGCCCAATCGTTCGCGACCGCCTCGCCGCGCACCGCGTGCAGCCATGTGACGACACAGGAATGCGATACGGCGACAACCGGGCAGGGCAGGTCGAGCCCGGCCGCCTGCGCCGGGGCGTTCAGGTGAATGAGATCGATGGCGTAGACCCTCGCAAGCTCCCGCAATTCCTCGGGAAGCTGATCAAGGTCGCGTTGATCGTGCGTCATCCAGTCTGGCGGGGTCTTGAGCCATTCCAGGGCGGTGAAGGATCGTGCCTCTTCCGCCTGTTCGGCAGAAGGCGGTGGCCCCAGGCCGGCAAGCACGACGCTGTTGCCCGCGGCAGCGAGCTCGCGTGAAAGATCGAGCGAATATTGCCACACGCCGCCGACGGCATCGGTGGTCATCAAGATACGCCTTGGACGGTTGATCAATGACTGCAGCATGAGGCTTCCAACTCGGCCAGCGGGCGCGGCCGCTTGTCCTGGATGTCGCTGAACGAGGCGAAAGAGGCGAGGTAATGTTCATGGGCCCGCTCCCAGGCGAGGTCGTCGGGCTCGCCCCACAGCGCGCGATAGCTGGGCGAACTCGGGTAGGGGTAGAGCGGCACCGGTTCGTTGGCCCAGACGCCGTTGTCGATGAGGTGCCCGCGCCAGTGGTCCACCAGCGCGGGATCATCCTCGACCACGCCGATCAGGTTGGCCTGGACGAACGGAACGTGGCGGCGGGCATTGACCAGCAGCGCGGCCAATTCCTCGGTACCCAGCCGGCAGCGCTTTGCCAGCATCTCGCGGCCTTCGACGGTGAGGCTTTCGAGGCCTGCTTCGATCGACACGCAGCCGGCGGCGCCCAGGAGTTCCAGCAGTTCCGGCTTCCACAAGTCGATGCGGGTCTGAACGCCGAACTGGACATCGCGGCCGACCAACGCCTCCAGCAGCGCCTTCTGCGGCAGGAATATCTCGTCGATGAAGTAGATGTAGCGGACGCCTTGTCCGATCAAGCCGTCGATTTCGGCAATGACGGCCTCATGGTTCCTGCGGCGATAGGCGTCGCGGAAATCGATCTTGGCGCAGAAGCTGCAATTGTAGGGACAGCCTCGCGACGCTTCGACCTCTGCTCCAGCACCGTGCTGTGGGGAGTCGAAACGGTGATGGTGGTGCGTGTGGGTGGCTATCCAATCGGTCGGCCAGCGCAGGGCCGGATGGTCGATGAAACGGCTGGCATGTACGCCTCCATTGGTCGCCAACGCGCCGTCCTCAAGCCGGGCAGTGTAGGACACCGTGCCCCAGTCGCCCTCCCGGGCAAGCTCGGCCACCACTTCCTCACACTCGCCCCGAACGACCAGGTCGACGCCGAGCTTGCGCAGGGTCGGAACCGGCGTGGCCGAGCCGTGCGGTCCGACCGCCACCGTGCGGCCGCCGCGTCCCGCGAGGTGAGCCAGGAACTCCGCTGGCACGCGAAGTTCGGGCGGAGCGCATCGCCAGAACAGATAGGTGGGCGCCGTCGTCACCACCGACATGTCAGGAGCGAAGGCGGCGACCCGCTCCGCCAGCATCACATTGTCGAGGTTCTGCAACTGCCCGTCGAGCATCAGGACCTCGTGACCATCTGCCTCCAGCAGCGCTTTGGAGTAGCCGAGTTCCAAAGGCAGATGCGGCTGCCGGCAGCCGAAATAGATGCTGTGCGCGTATGTCCAGTGCGGATTGACCAAGGCGACTTTCATGCGACGTACCTCGTGACTTCCGTTTGCGGCGTGAGACGATGCTGACGCAGCCAATCGGCAAGGTCGCGAATGCCATCGCGCCACGACACATGGGCCTTCCAGCCCAGCGCGGCTTCTATCTTGCGGGTGTCGGCGACGAAGAACGGTTGGTCGCCGGTGCGCTCCTGGTCGTAGCGGAGTGTGACCTCGTGGCCGGTCATGCCCGCGATCTCCGCCAGAAGCGTGCGCAGGCTTATGGCGTTTCGTGGCCCGCCGCCCAGGTTGAAGGCGCGACCCTTGAACTCGCCGATCCTGGCCAGCACGCCGCGATAGGCGGCCACGGCATCGGAAACGTGCAAGATGTCGCGCACCTGCCTGCCATTGCCGTAGATGGTGATCGGCCAGCCGCGGAGCGCACTCAGCAGGAAATGAGCAACCCAGCCCTGGTCCTCGGTGCCGAACTGGCGCGGACCGTAGATGCAGCTCATGCGCAGCACGGCGGTGGGCAGGCCGTAGGACTTGGCGTAGTCGAGCACATACTGGTCCGCGGCACCCTTGGAGCAGCCGTAGGGCGTGCAGAAATCAAGGCCGATCGTCTCGTCGACACCGTTGGCGCCGATCGTCTCGTCGCAAGGCTCGTAGCGATCGTCCACTTCCCTCACTGCAATCTGCGGCAGGCCGCCATAGACCTTATTGGTGCTGGCGAAGATGACTGGGGCGCCAGTGCGGCGGGCCGCTTCGAGCACATGGAATGTGCCCCGCAGATTAATGTCGAGGTCTTCTCCAGGCTGCACCAGGCTCGTGGTGACCGCCGTCTGCGCGGCCAGATGGAAGATCGCCTTGGCCGGGGCCAGAGCCGCCTGCATGGCGCCGGCGTCGCGCACGTCCACCGTCTTAACGGTGAGGCGGCTACCATGTTTACCTGCAAGCCATTCGAGGTTCTTTTCGACGCCCGGCCGGCTTAGATTGTCGACAACCAGCACCGGCTCGCCATCCGACAAAAGGCTGTCGGCAAGGTTCGAACCGATGAAGCCGCTGCCGCCGACTATGGCCACCGGCGCCATGCGCGGATGCTGCGTCATGATACCAGCCCCCGCTCTTCCAGCTCCCGCTTCATGTCGGCGCCGCGGTCGACTGCGCCGGTGTTGCGAACCCAGATAACGAACTCGTCGAGTGCGTTTTCCAACCGGTGCCGGGGCTCGAAGCCGAGCAGCTCACGTGCCTTGGAAATGTCGGCGAAGCAGTTGCGGATGTCGCCGGAGCGCGCCTTGCCGAGAATCTCGGGCGAGCGCCCTGGCTGTCCCATGGCTTCGGCAAGCAGGCGCGCGACCTCGCTGATCGGGTAGGCGTGGCCGCTGCCGATGTTGATCGCGTGCCCGGCCGCCTGGCGCTGTTCCAACGCCAGGCGGAAGGCTCGGGCGACATCGAGCACATGGACAAAGTCGCGCTTCTGGCGGCCGTCCTCGAAAATCATCGGCCGCTTGCCATTGGCGAGCCGCGAGGCGAAATTGGCGAGCACCCCGGTATATGGATTGGACAGCGCCTGCCCGGCGCCGAAGACGTTGAACAGGCGCAGCGCCACCGCATCCATGCCGTAGGCCTGGCCGAAGATAAGCACGGCGCGTTCCTGCGCATATTTGGTCAATGCGTATATCGACGCGAGATCGGCCTGTTTTTCCTCGTCGGTGGGGATCGGTGAAAGCCTTTCGCCTTCGGCCGACAAGGGGTCCCACTGGCCGCTCTTGATCTCGTCCGGCCTGCGACGTGCATTGTCGATGCGCCGTCCGTCCGGCGTTTCGTAAAGGCCCTCGCCATAGATGCTCATCGAAGACGCCACGACGATGCGTTGGACCGGCCGCTTGATCAATGCCTCGAGCAGGGTTGCCGTGCCGAGATCATTGGTGCCGACATAGCGCGCGATCTCGTACATGGATTGCCCGACGCCGACCTCCGCCGCCAGGTGGATGACGGCATCGACATCGGAGACAGCCTCGGCCACCGCCTCCCGGTCGCGGACGTCACCCTTTATCAATTCGCTGCCGGCGGGCAGGCTGATCGCCTCGGCGCCATGCACCTGTTCCAGAAGGACATCCAGAACACGCACCGTATAACCATGTTCGACGAGTTCCTGGGCGACGTGGCGGCCAATGAAGCCGCAGCCCCCCGTAACCAATACACGTTTCACGATAGCTCCCTTGCAGAGTAGGCGTTGGCGCCCCGAACTGCCGGGCAAAAGGTTTGTTCCCTGACTTCAACAAAGTTCCTTCCCGTTGAGGGCCAAAATGGGCGCCGTCTTCCGTTCCGGCACCGGGAACAATGCCGTATTTGCGCTGTTAGGCCGCCAATCAACCTGCACCGAGAAAGGGAACCGGCATGTCCGAGGCCAAGACGACCACCAATCACGATGAGATCCGCAAATGGGTGGAGGAGCGCGACGGCCATCCGGCCGTGGTGCGGACGGGAGGCAAGGGCGGCATCCTGAGGATCGACTTCGGCGAGCCCGAGGAGACGCTTGAGCCCGTGGAGTGGGACGAGTTCTTCCGGATATTCGACGAGAATGACCTCGCCTTCCTGCACCAGGACAGAGCGGGCAGCGGCGGAACCAGCCGCTTCAACAAGTTCGTCGAGCGCGGCTCCAAGGGCTGAGCCCAAGGCCGACCCGACAGTTTCGGAAGCCCGGGTCCCGGCAATACGTCAGGAGTGAGACATGACAGAGAAACCCAGGACAGCCGGTGCATCCCGGCGCCGCGTGGTTGGCGGCATGGCTGGCGGCGTGCTCGCGGCGATCACAAATCCGGTCCAGGCACAGCAGGCGAGCGCCGCCGCGGCTTCGGCTCCGGCAGGCCCGGTTTCGAAACAGGATCCGACCAAGCAATATCCCCAGCCACCCTTCAAGGCGCAGCAGCAGGAATGGCCGGGTCTTGCCGGCAAGATGGAGCCGCGTCCGGACCACGGCGAAAAGAGCTACAAGGGATCCGGCCGGCTTGCCGGACGCAAGGCGCTGATCACCGGTGGCGATTCCGGCATGGGGCGAGCGGGGGCGATCGCCTTCGCGCGCGAGGGCGCCGACGTCGCCTTCGGCTATCTGCCTGCGGAGGAGCCGGATGCGAGGGAGGTCGTGCAACTGATCGAAGCCGAAGGCCGCAAAGCGGTGCCGCTGCCCGGCGACATTCGCGACGAAGCCTTTTGCGAAAAGCTGGTGGAAGACGCCGTCAGCCGGCTCGGCGGGCTCGACATCCTGGTCAGCAATGCCGCGCGCCAGCATCCGCAGAAGGAACTCGCCGCGATAACGACAGAAGCGTTTGACTGGACGTTCAAGACCAATGTCTACGCCATGTTCTGGATCACCAAGGCGGCGTTGAAGCACATGGAGCCAGGCTCCTCGATCATCATCACAAGTTCGGTGAATGCCTGTGATCCAGACGAGTCCCTGGTCGACTACGCCATGACCAAGGCGTGCGGGATGAACTTCGCCAAGAGCCTTGCCAAGCAGGTCGCCAAAAAGGGCATCCGTGTCAACGCGGTCGCCCCGGGGCCGATCTGGACCCCGCTGCAGCCAAGCGGCGGCCAGTTTCCGGAGAAGCTTCCCCAGTTCGGTTCCGATACGCCGATGGGACGGCCGGGTCAGCCTGGCGAGCTCGCGTCCATCTACGTGCTCCTCGCTTCCCAGGAAGACAGCTATGCGACAGGCCAGGTTTACGGTGCCGTCGGCGGGAGAGGCGGCCCCTGAGGGCGGCTTCCGCCGACCAAGGGCCGAAGCACTCGCAGTTCTGAATTCGCGGTCTTATGTAGCAAACGCACCAAGTTCCAGGCTGCTCTTGCCACAACTTCCAGATCGGCCAGCTCGCCCGGCTCCAAATCTAGATATAAATTTATGTGCTGATCCATGCGGTTCCCCCCTCGCAGTTGAATACTAGAATGAGGGCGGCTTTAATTGCAACTGTCGGTGAAAAACTCGGCTAAATTGTTCCCGGAGGTTATCTAACACCATTTCGGACGATCCTGCCGAATGGCCCGCGCGCCCTTGGCATAAAACCGACGTTGAATCCCGTTGCTAAAGGAGTAAATAGAACCTGAGCTGCGGGGAGGTAGCAATGGTTGAAGGCCATACGGACTTGGCCCAGACGACGATGGACGCCAGCATCGTGTTGCAGCGCCGATCTCGGGGTGAAATTGCCTCACTGCGCGTCGATATAGCTCAAACCCGGCGAGCAATCGCGGCATCACGCGAGCTTCTAAAGCGGTTTCGCCAGCGCAAGTTAGATGAGGCGATAACGGAGGTTGAGCAACACCCCTCGGTATCAGCGTTCGATGCAGACATTCTCCGGTCTGTTTTTCGAGATTTGGTCTTGGAAATGAAGGCACCGGAGTGCCAATGGCGCGCGCTCGCTCAGAGCCTGGTTTACGAGTTTTGCCACTGCGAGCGGGTTGAGCCCGGCTTGGTGGACTGGATCATCAGTAAATAAGTATCCATGAAGGGGCTATGATTCGCGTCATGGCCAAGAAGGCGAAGCACAAAGCAAAGCAGGCGATCATTGCACTGCCGTTGGATGACGAAGTGCAAACGGAAGCGACCTACTATGCCCGCAAGTGCGGGATTACCCTGGAAGAAGCCGCCAAGATCATTCGGGAAACCCGCGCACCGAACCTTTGGATAGTTCCCAAGGACAAGGCGAGCTAGCGCCACCTTTGGTGCCTTTGCTCCATAAGACCGTGAATTCGAGCCCGCTTATTCCAGCGGCTCGTCGGTCGGTCGTGGCGTGGTGCCAGCCTGACGCCGGCGCCCGGCATTGCGGTTGGCGACCCGGTTGTCGAGCGGCGACGCGTCCGGCTGCGCGGCGCCCGCGGTCTTGGGAACCGTCGGCGCCGCGCCCGCGTCGGTGTCTTGAGCATCGCGGCCTGGGTGCGGAAGGCCTTCTGTTTCAGGCGTTCTCGGTGCGGGCTTGGACGTGTTCTTGGACGTCGACATTTCGGGGCCTCCATGGCTTTGGTTGGATTGGCGCCAGGTTTCATACAGCGATCTGCAATCAACCGTGCGGGCGCATCACCGTTTTGATGCAGGCGCGACGACGCGGTCGCCCTTCTTGAATTTCGTGTGGCCGCGCCCGACCTCCACCGCTTCGCCCATCTTTTCGTGGCCAAGCACATCGCCTGATTGCACGGTGGGCATGTGGCCGTCCATCAGGTGCAGGTCAGAACCGCGGGTGGCGCAGGAGATGACCTTGATGATGTCGCGATCGTCCTCGATGGCCGGATCGGCGACCTGATTGCAACGTATGTCGCCCTTTCCATGCCATGTCAGCGCTTTCATGGGATGCTCCTTCATCCGAACCTGCGCTTTTCAGAAATGTCATTGGCGTGTCGCCGGGCTCAGCTTCTGCTGGCTGAGCCGGGTTCGGCCACGCGGCGATGCCGCTCGGCCAATATCCCTGCCGGCATGAAGCGGGAGCCGGCGACCTGCATCCTGTTGGTCCAGCCGCTAATGACCTGTTCTTCGCCGGCCATCAGGGCGTCGTAGCCGTCCCTGGCCACGTCGGCGGGATTGTCTTTCTCATCGGTTCCGATTTTCGTATCCATCATGTCGGCGCGTTCAAAAAAACGGGTCTGTGTGGCGCCTGGCATCAGCAGCGTGACCGTGACGCCGCTGTGCTTCAGCTCGTGACGAAGCGCGATCGCGAACGAATCGATGAGTGCCTTGGTGCCGTTGTAGATGGCGTGGAAGGTGCCGGGCATGAAGCCCGCGATTGACCCGGTGAACAGGATCCGGCCGCGGCCCCGCCTCACCATCCGGGGGGTAAGTCGGTGCGCGAGGTGGACCGTGCCGGTGACGTTGGTGTCGATGACGCGGCGCACCTTGGCCCAATCCTGATCCACGAAGCCTCGGCCCAGCCCGCGTCCCGCGTTGAGGAACAGCAGGTCAATGTCACGGTCGCCGATCCTCGAGATCAGCTGGTCAATGCCGTCCTCGGTGGCAAGGTCCGCTTCCACCGCGTCGACGGCGACACCTCGAGATCGAAGCGCCTCGCCGACCTCCTCGATCGCCGGTTCATCGGCGACAATGACGAGATCATAGCCGTCTTTCGCGCACAGTTTCGCAAGTTCCTTGCCGATGCCGCTCGAGGCGCCTGTGACGACGGCGAGTTTCGCGTTTCGCATTCTGTCCTCTCGATTTGGAGTGTTGGCCAACCTGAAGTGTTTGGCCGAACAAGCAGCTGGCTCGAATGTTCCAAGCAACTGGAAGAGACACGCGGATCGTCTATGTGACGGAACCAATTTGGCCACGGCTGTCCCCGCGTCGGTGGGGAGCGCGGCCGTGGGGCTCTTTTCCGACCTGAACAAGAAACTGAGCGAGGGCCGGTCAGGAGCCCGGCACAAAATCTTCCTGCCGGTGGAACATCGATCGGTGTCGACAGTTTTGTCCCGCCTCAGACACCGCGTCCCGATGTCTGTTGACATCTGTGGGCCACAGCCGACGGCCAGGTGCCACCGATATTCTCGCTGCGGTTTCAGGGCGGCTTGGGGCCGCCTTTCGCCGCGACAACTCTTGATGAGCGTGCGCCGACAAACGACGACAGGAGCCAGTCATGAAACACCAGACACTCGAACAACTGGAATCAATAGCCGACATCACACCGCTTGCCCCGGTCCCGCTGACGACCAGAGCGCAGCGAATGGAGCGTTGGGCGGAAGTGCTCGACCAGCATCCGTCCCGTTGCCTCGCCGCGCTCTCCGGGACCGAACATCTGCACCCGGCGGTGCGGGAAGAGGCGCGGGCGGCTGGATCGCCGCTTACCGTTGCCTTCGAGGACCCGCTGCTGCGTGCATCCGGCTTGAAATCCGACACGTACGGAGAAGCCAAGCGTTTCTTCGAACTGTCGGATTGGGAATTGCACGACATCGTCTGCAGCTGCCATGTAGGTACAATGATGCAGGCAAACTGGGTTGCAGGCCGGGTCCGCAGGATTGTTGGCGGGAACAGGATTGTCGCTTGGCTGAGACGGCTGATGGTGAATTGACGTTTTCATGCGCCGCATGATTGAGGCTGCAACGGCACAGGTGACAGGCATGGGCTAATTGAGCAGGTCGGCGGCTTTATCGGCGGATATTTGCAGCAGGTAATTCAGCCATCGTTCCGTCGAGATATCAGCAGGACGATCCCCGACTTCGCGGATGGCGAGTTCCAGTGTCGTTTCCACCAGCCGGTCCGCGGCACTGGCATCGCCAAGCATCAGGCGCGCTGCCAATCGAAGTTTGGGCAGCAGCGACAGGACATCGGCAGGTTCGTCGATTTGATCCTGTCGGGTCCCTGCGGGGAAAAGCGCCGCGATGATCTTTCTGCGATCGGCTGACTTCAAAAGATTGGCGGCGTGCTCAAGGCGGGAAGGGATGACGTTGCGGTCGTGGGCACTGAAGAAGACGAAGGGAACGCCACGTTCGACCAGGCGGTCGGCGATTGGAAAGACGGGGGTTCCATTCAAGTCTATGTCCAGTACGGCGGCATCCGCCTGCTCGGCATAAGGCCGGGCCTGCACAACGCTTTGGGCTGGCCCCAGGATGGTGGCCCCGAGCCCGGAGAAGTAACGCGCGAGGTCGTCGGCGACGACGAATTCGTCCTCGACGATGAGAACCTTCGCGCCGATAAGAAACTGCACCTCGGCCCTCCCGTTTAGGTCTCAACAGGCCTCGCCGGGACATCCAGCAGGCGTGTCACCGGATGATGGCACTGTAAGAACGGTAGCTTGCTGCACGAAGCCTGAACGTTGATACCCTCGGTCGATTCAACGCCGCGCACCATGCGAGGTTCCAATCTTCGGCTCAACCCGGTCTCCCTCGAACCCCGTGGGACACACGGGAAAGCTGTGGCCGGACTTCAATCGTATGGATTACCGCAGGACCAGTCGCATGCAACGCTGTCGCCCGACATGGCTAAGGTGAGCTACGGCTTATGAAAATCTTGCGCCTAAATTTCTGGCAGGCGCGAGAAAAAACGCATAGGGTAGCCTGCTGTCGCTGCCGCCTTATCTACCTTGGGCTGCTCAGAGAAAGACGGCCTTATGTCGCAAAAACCGAGACACCCCATTGTCGGCATTGGCGCGTCCGCTGGTGGCGTCCCCGCCATGGAAAGCTTCTTCCGAGGCCTGCCCGAGGCTTCCGGCATGGCTTTCATAATCATCACCCATCTCAGTCCCGAAAGGGAAAGCCTGCTCCACGAGGTGCTGGGGCGATACACCAGCATGCCGGTGGCGGTCGCGAAAGACGGGGTAGGAGCGGAGCCGGATCACGTCTATGTCATGCCGCAGAACGCCGTCCTGTCGATCAAGGACGGCACGTTGAAGCTCCATCAAACCAATGTGAGCAATCGGGAGCGCAAGCCCATCGACGTCTTCTTCAGCGCTCTGGCCGAGGACCAGGGCGAATACGCGGTCGGCGTTATTCTGTCAGGTGGCGACGGCGATGGAACCCTGGGCGCCAAGATGATCAAGGAGCACGGCGGCTTTGTGCTGGCTCAGGCCGGCGACGGCTCTGGCCCCCGCAACCCCGACATGCCGCAAAGCGCCATTTCCAGCGGCGTCGTCGATATTGCCGTTCCGGCGGAAGAGATGGGTGAGAAGCTCGTCGATTTTACACGCGGCTTCGGCGTGCTCGATCTGTTGAGCGAAGGCGACGGCAAGGTCCCGGCGGAGCACACCGACCGCGCCCGCGAGGAAATCTACGGCATACTGCGCGACCGCTCCGGCCACGATTTCTCCGGATACAAGACCAAGACCTTCATTCGTCGGGTCAAGCGGCGCATGCAGATCAACCAGATGAAGTCCATGAATGGCTACATTGACCTGCTGCGAAAGGATCCGCGCGAGGTCACGTCGCTGTTTCGCGACCTGCTCATCAACGTCACCAATTTCTTTCGCGACGCGGAAGCCTTCGATTCGCTGGAGCAGAAGGTCATTCCGACCTTGTTCGAGGGCAAAACCGCTTCCGACACGGTCAGGGTCTGGGTTCCGGGTTGCGCCACCGGCGAGGAGGTCTATTCGCTCGGCATCCTGCTGCGCGAGCATATGGACAAACTCTCGATGGTGCCCAAAATTCAATTGTTCGCGACCGACATCGATGAACCGGCGCTCACCGTCGCGCGCGCGGCACGCTATCCGGCCAACCTGCTCGAGGGCGTCTCGGAACAAAGAAGAGACCGCTTCTTCGTCCATGAAGGAGGCAGCTTCGTGCTGACCAGCGAAGTGCGTGAACTCTGCATCTTTTCGCCGCACAGCGTCGTCAAGGATCCGCCGTTTTCGCGCATGGATCTGGTTTCATGCCGCAATCTTCTGATCTATTTCGGGCCCGACGTTCAGAATCGGGTTCTCCCCATCTTCCATTACGCCTTGAAACCCGGCGGCTATCTTTTTCTTGGTACGTCGGAGAGCGTAGGCCAACACTCCGACCTCTTCTCCACCGTCGACAAGAAGCAGCGCATCTTCAGGGCCCGCAAGGACGTCGTGCCGAAATCGCGCCTTCCGCTGCTGGTAGGCGAGAACGTCAAAGGCGCTCACCTCTTCTCGGACGGAAGGATGGGGAAGGGCAGCGAGATCGGCAATGGCGCGTTCCGCCAGTCCGTTGAAGCGCAGGTCTTGGACCGCTATGCGCCGCCGCATGTGGTCGTCAACGCCGAAGGTGACGTGGCCTACTATTCCGCGCGGACCGGAAAATATCTCGAAGCCGCTCAAGGCATACCCAGCCGCCAATTGCTGAGCATGGCGCGGCGGGGGCTCCGGCTCGATCTGCGGGCGGCCTTGCGCGAGGCCGCCGCAGGCCGTCAAATCGTCATGCGCGAACACATCGCCATGGATGGCGAGGACGAGCGGGTGCAACTGGTCAACATCATCGTCGAGCCGCTGTCCGAACAGGGCTCAGGCGAGACGTTTTTTCTTGTCCTGTTCCAGCCGGTCGGTCCGTCTCGCGACAAGGCCGAAGCCCAGCACGGGAGTCAGAGCCCAGACGAAATCGCACATATCGAGCGCGACCTGCGCGACACCCGCGAACGGCTGCAATCGACGATTGAAGAGTACGAAACGGCCTTGGAGGAGGTGAAGTCCTCCAACGAGGAACTGGTCTCGGTCAACGAAGAAGCCCAGTCGACCAACGAGGAGCTGGAGGCCTCGAAGGAGGAGATGCAGTCCCTCAACGAGGAGCTGAACACCATAAATGCTGAGCTGACGAACAAGATCGAGGAGCTCGACCACGCAAACAGCGACCTGAAGAACCTGTTCGAGAGCACGGAGATCGCAACCGTGTTTCTCGACCGCGATCTGGTGATCCGTACCTTCACGCCCGCGGCGTCTGCCTATTTCAACCTGCGCGCCTCCGACGTCGGGCGTCCGCTTACCGATCTGTCCAGCCAGTTGGATTATCCGGAAATGCACAACCAGATCCGGCGCGTGTTCCAGACGGGCGAGCCGATCGTTCATCACCTTGCGCGCGACACGCAGGGCCGCTTTCACATGGTCCGGCTTGTTCCCTATCGTGACAAAGGCGGCCGCATCCAGGGCGTCGTGGTGACCCTAGTAGACGTCACGACGCTGGCCGAGGCAGAGGAGCATCAGAAGGTGCTGATCTCCGAACTCAACCACCGCGTGAAGAATATGCTGGCGGTCATTACCAGCATCGCAAACCGCACGGTCGAGAGTTCCACCACCAAGGAAGGTTTCGCCACAGCCCTGCTCGGCCGACTCAACGCGATGGCACGCGCCTATGGCGTGCTCTCGCGGGAGAACTGGACGGAGGTTTCGCTCGGCGAACTGCTCGCTCAGGAAGCAGCGGCCTTCGATCCGGAACGCTTCTCGCTCCATGGCCCGGCGCTTAAATTGAGGCCCCAGCAGGCTTTATCGATCGGCATGGTAATGCACGAACTCGCCACCAATGCGACGAAATACGGCGCGCTGAACAAGGAAGGCGGTGGGGTTGAGGTCGAATGGTCGGTGCATGAGCAGACACTTCAGCTCATCTGGCGCGAGATCGGAGGGCCGCCCGTCACGGAGCCGAAGGAAGGGGGCTTCGGCCTCTCCCTGGTTAGGGGCGAGATAGGCTATCGATTGGGCGGCACGGCTGAAACATTTTTCCATCCGCAGGGTTTGGAGGTGAAGATCTCGTTTCCGCTCGACCAAAAGGCCTGAACGCGATGACGCAGTTGCGCATTCTTATTGTCGAGGACGAGTGGCTGATCGCCGAGGACCATGCGGCGATGCTTAGAGCCGCCGGACACCTAGTCGTGGGACCGGCCGCTTCGGTCAAGGCTGCGATCGATTGCATGGAAGGAGAAGAATTCGATGCCGCGCTTTTGGACGTTCAACTGAGCGGCGAGGTAAGCTATGGGCTGGCAGACACACTGCGTGAGAAAGTCATACCGTTCGCATTTGTGACCGGTTATTCCCCCTCCGAGATGCCGGCCCGATTTGCAGGGGTTCAGGTGCTGCAAAAACCTGTCGTGCCGGCAGTGCTGATCGCAGCGATCATGACACTCTTCGACCAGCAGTCCGCGGGAAAGCAGGAGGCTGGCTAGATGGATGGGAATTCCTGACGGCCAAACGTCCTTGCTCCCGTCCTTCGGTACGACCTTCCCGCTCCGGATTTCACGAGCGCGTCATTTGACGCGCTCTGTCCTTATTTCCTGCCTGGGCCGCTGCCTAATCCGGCCCGCGGCGGTCCGTTCGACGGCAACCGACTCCCATTCCAGCGACAGAGAAGACCCGGAGCAGGTCCTTCGATCGCCGAACATTCCAAGGAAGCCAAGGCGACGAAGAGTGGTCGGCAGTCTGAAGCTTATGTGAGGGACCGACGCGAAGTCGATCCGGTCGTTCGGCACGCTTCCGGCTCGCCGCGACACCTCATGCCTCGACACCTCATCAAGAGATGGAGCAGGGTTCAATTGAGGCCCGCCTGATCCCGGCGGGCCTTGCTCGCGCGTATCAGTTCCATGCCCCTGGCCGGCATTGGCACACGGGCTACTTATTGCAATTCTGAATGTCCGACGTGGTATTGCCGCTGGCGGTGTTGTTGTCGGTGTCGCTGGCGCCGGTGTCCTTGCAACGGTCGGTCATTCCGTTGGAATTCGTCGTCGAATTGGTGGCATTGGTATCGGTAGTGCCGGTGCCGCTGCCGGTGCCGGTTCCAGTGCCCGCAGTGGTGCCGCCGGACCCAGTGTTTGTCCCGGTGCCACTGGTGCCGTTGGATTGGGCCATGGCCGAAGTCGCAAGGATGATGGCAAATACCGATGCTGAGAGAAGTTTGATCATTGGGGTAGCTCCTACGTTGATCGCTCGATTGCGACATCGACCCAACCTTGATCCATCGGGGATGTTCCAGACAAAATTGGGATCGAGATCGGGCCCGTTACTCTGCCGGATGCCTCAGAACGATCAACGCCTGCTGTCTTCGTCGTACAGGCGTTCCGTGGCCTGCTTGCTCGCCTGACGCTCGGCGGGTCCCCGCCGCCGCCGCATGAGCAACACAAAGGCCAGCAGGATTGCCAGCAAAACCGGGCCACCAGCTACGACGACCAGCCAAAGGCTACTCTCCAACATCGGGGGCATCTCCTTGCATTCCGGCCATGGCGGCTTGCATACCGGCCATGGCGGCGAGACGTGACACGCTCACCGAGCGCTATTTGTCGGCCCGCTGCCGGGGCTTATTGGCGGCTGTCGATCCGCGCTCGATGCGGCCTCATCCCTGAAGCGCGCCTTTCCCAACAGGCTGGGGCGTCGAATGTTCCAATTCCGACAACGGGCGAGCCCTCCGCAGCTGTCTTAACGGCATTGTTTCAGCCTGACCTCAGCCGAAGCAACATGGCAAAGAGATCGAAGCGCCCAACGCCGTGCTGACCGGTGAGCCTGACGCGCCGTGGCAGTGCAGCAAGGCAGCTCCTTTTACGTGCACACATCCAGGCCCCGTGCCGGCCAACGGCAAGCTCGACATGCGCGTTGTCTTCGCGCCGCACACGGTGCCCAAGGCGAAGGAGTTGAGGAATTGCGCGTCCATTGCGGGCGCTGCGGCGAAGCCGGTTGGAAATCAGCAGAAGGCGCAGGCCGTGGCGCCGGTTGCGCTGCCGCCGCCGACGGCCAGCAATGCGGGCGCCCTCGCCGTCCAGGCTTCGGGCGTGCCGACCCAATGCTCACCGAAGGCCGGAACTTGCGAGTTCGAGGTCAAGGTCACCAACACCAGCCCCAACCCCGTGACCTTGCGGGTCATTCAAACCTTGGCGGTCGGCACGCAGACTCAGGCAAAGAACCAGCCGGCATCCAGCAGCCTGCCGCCGGGACTGACGTGCCAGCCCGATGGAAGGGAACTCGATTGCCAGCAGCCCGAACTCACTCTGGCGCCGGGCGAAAGCCGCACCATGCGGGTGCCCGGCCCCATTCCCTTCACGGACAAGCGAGGCGAGCTGGCTGGGCGTGCCGCGATCCAACGGCAGCACTTGCCGAGCTAGAGGCGCAGACCGCGGCAAGGTGATCGGGATCTACGACCCGGAATGGAAGCCGGAGGAGCAGTCGCAAAAGCGCCGCGGCCGCCCGCCGATGGCCATGAGCGCGAAGGCGCGTACCCAAGTTCTGTAAATTGAGCGGACATCCACAGAGCCAGTCGGGACGCGTGAGCTTGGACAGGAAGTCTACACATCGCTCGCCCGGGGTGAGACGGGCCCGGGAATTGTTGCGGGCCTCTGCGTCGCATGCATCGCTCTCGTCGCCGATGCACTGCTGAAATCCGGTGCGGCTCGCGCCGCCAGACACGAGGGAGGGATGCATGTCTGAAGTCCGTCGCCTTTCGGCTAACGGCACTGCCCGCCAAGCGCCTGTTGCGCTGGAAGCAAAGGGGGTTTGGAAGGTGTTCGGCTCCGGCGCCAAGACCTTTGGTCGGCTCCCTGCGGCCGAACGCACCCCAGACGCGCTGGCGGCGGCCGACGTGATCGGCGCGGTGCAGGATGCATCTTTCCGCATTGTCCGCGGCGAGGTATTCGTCATCATGGGGCTATCGGGATCGGGAAAATCCACCCTTCTTCGTTGTCTCACCCGGCTGATCGAGTCCACCGAGGGCGAAATCCGCTATGACGGCGAGAATATCCTGGGGCTTGACGAGAAGTCGCTGGTGGAGCTTCGCCGTCGCCGCATGGGAATGGTGTTCCAGCATTTCGCGCTGCTGCCCAACCGGACCGTGCTCGGCAATGTCGCGTTTCCGCTGGAGGTCCAGGGAATGCCGCGGGTCAATGCCGAAGCCCGCGCGGCCGAACTGATCGAAACTGTCGGGCTCAAGGGCCGGGGGGATCGTTTTCCCTCGGAACTTTCAGGCGGCCAGCAGCAGCGCGTCGGCATTGCCCGATCGCTGACCACCAATCCGGAATTCTGGTTCCTGGACGAGCCGCTTTCAGCGCTCGATCCGCTGATCCGAGCGGACCTCCAGGGCGAGGTGCAGCGGCTTCAGCAGACCCAGACACGCACGGTGGTCTTCGTCACCCACGATCTCGACGAAGCGATTCTCCTGGCGGACCGGATCGCGATCATGGAGGGCGGGAGGATCGTCCAGATCGGCACCCCGGAAGAACTGGTGATCCGGCCAGCGACCGACTATGTCCGCCGTTTCGTCGCCAAGGTGTCGCCTGCGCGGGTGGTTCGCGTGTCCTCTCTGATGGCACCCGCCGATGGAGGCACTGCCACCGCAGGTGTCAGGGCCGATGCGACGATCTTCGAGATAGCGCGTGAACTCGTCGCAGCAGAGGGGCCATTGCCCGTCCTGAATGTCGGCGGCAGGCAGGTCGGATATCTGGACCGACAGCGGGCGCTCGCAACACTTGCCGCAGGTGCCTGACTGTTTGCTCTGGCCGTAGGGTGCGTCGCCGACCAGAGCGTGCTTCGGAAGGGGTATATAAAGTTGGCGCGCATGCCCCGCGGAAGGGCAGGGCCAAGACCATTAATCATAAGCTGTGCGATAACCGGATTTCCGGTTATCGCACAGGTCAGCAAACCACTTATTCTGCCGAGGCCTTTGCAGCCGGGGCGAAGAGCCCGGCTTCGTCAAGGATTCGACGGTGCTTAAGGAGATCGAGCGCGAAGTCGCTGCGATATCTGGTGATCAAGGCCGCGCGCCGCTCCGGATCCGATGTCGCATCGATCCCGCCAACTACAGCCGCAATCCTCTCAGAGAGCTGACGGAGCGCTTTCAACTCGTCGGCTTGATCCGAGAGGGTGCGAAGGTTGGCTGAGGTCGATTGGCCGATGCCTACCGGGACGGTTGGGCCAAGGTCGACGTACCCTTCGGGCAATGTGCCCTTCAAGTTTCGCACGGCCTTGAACTGGATGGCGTCGTGGATCTGGTCAACCGCCTGCTTGGCTCCGGCGACACGAGTTGGATGATCGGTGTCGGCCGCGACGTGCGGAAGAAGCTCGAGCTTGCCAGGAAACCGCTCGCTCAGCGGCAGATAGGGTACGAGAGGCCCCCGCAATGTGCCGTTGTCCGCATTGCTGAAGATGTCCGCATCTATCGAAGCATAGCTCACCTTGCCCGCCACAAACGCTGCATCGAGGGCATCGATATCCACGAGTTCGCCGCGATCGTAGTTGATGAGCACCGCCCCGTCGGCGAGCCCGGAGAGCACTTCATGGTTGACCAGACCGGCATTGCTGAACTTGCCAGTTGACGCATCGAGGCGGCCAAGGCCGACATGCACCGAGAGGACGTTGGCATCGATCGCTGCCTTCACCGGGCTGTCGGCGTATTCGAAACCCTCCGCTTCGATCCAGTCTCTGTGAGCTTCACGGGCGTATACGCAAACGCGCATGCCAAACGCCTTCGCCAGCTTGGCCACCTCCCTGCCGATGTTGCCGTATCCCAGGACGGCAAGTTTCTGCCCTTCGAGTTTTGCTGTCGGGAAGTCCTTCAGGTCGCGCCCCGTGTCGAAATTCCCGGCCACCGTCCTGCCATGCAGTTCATCAACCGGAAGATTGGGAACGACCTTGATAAGGGCCTTCATGACCATCTGGGCCGTGGCGCGGCTGTTGATGCCCGGGGTGTTCATCAGCGGCGCGACACCGCCGACACCGTCAGGGCCGCCCCACGAGGCAGAGCCCATGTTTCCCGTTCCGGCGCCAATCCTCACGCCGCCAAGCGGAAACACCGACTGCTTGGGAATGAAAGTGGCCGCCGTGATCAGGGCATCGTACTCTCCCTGGGCCGTGCATCCCAGAAGCTCGGCTTCCGTGCTTAGCCCCGGCTGATAGAAGAAGTGGATTCTCCCTCCTTCCAGTGCGCTTCGATCCTGGAGCGGACCAAAGTGGAATTCGCCTCCCTTCTCACGGATGTAGGCCGCGATCTCACTGCAGTCGGGCGAGCCGTCCTTCCCCATTCGCAGGCCGAGCAAATCGGCGATCAGGACCGTGTAGGCGCGCTTCGGATCATCTTTCCTGGCCAAGCCGTCGGCGGAGGCGGCGCGGTCGAACCGCTCGCAGAGCGCTTTCCACAACGTCTTCATGTTCCTCACTCCTTAGTTCTCGTTTCCATTCCCATTTTGAAGACTTTGCGCCTGCTCAGCCTTCACATTGCGCGGCCAGGGCTCATCCCTCGCGGCCAGCACGCAATTCCTGCAGTCGGATCACCGTGTTCACGCCCAGCCACGTAAGCGGCTCGGGGGGAAGCCGTGCGGGCTGAGGCTGATCCGAATATCTGTCGAGCATGCCCGAGCGGGTGCCGGTCGCGAGGTCCGCGGCCATGACGCCAGCGAGCGTGCTTTTGACGGTGCCAAGGCCGTTCTCGCAGCACGCCGAATAGAGGCCTTCTTCGATCTCGCCGAAGGCGGGCACGTGATTGCGGCTGAGGCAAAGCCTCCCGGCCCAGACATATTCGAACGGCACGTCCTTGAGGTCCGGGAACCTGGCATTGAGCGATGCCCGTTGCTCGGACGCGATCCCGTCCAGGCGTTTTTCGCTGACCCGGACGGGCCAGTCATAGGTGAACCGGGTGCGGATCACGATCCGCGAGAGGCCGTCACTGCTTATCTTCCTGACGGTGGCGCCCATCGGGTCGGCGGGAAGCAAGGCCCACCGGTCCTTTCCCGTCGACTTCGCGGTGAAAGGGGCAGTCATCGACGCATAGGTGAAGATGTGCATCAGGCGGCCGCGGAAGTAACCGAAATCATCGATATGGCCGTTGACGCCGAGGATCACTTTCGGCGCGGTGACGCTTCCGGTGCGCGACACCGCCTTCCAGGCCCCCGCAGCCCGGGTGAGCTTGAGCACCGGCGAATGCTCGAACATGTCGACTTTCGAGGCCAGTCCGGCGGCGAGCCCGCGGATGTAGTCGGCGGGCTGGATCATCACGGCGCCGGGCGTGTAGAGGCCGCCGAGATAGTAGGACGATCCGGTGATCTCCCGCATCTCGTCCGAACTCAGCAAGCGATGCTCTTCGCCGATCGCCTTGAGCGAGCGGCCGTAATTGGCATTGAGCGTCATGCCGCGCTCGGTCGCCGCCGCATTGATCTTGCCCGACGGATCGAAGGTGCGCGCGGACATGCCGTATTCCGCCGCCGCCTCGGCGGCGAAGGCGATCGCGAAACGGTTCTCGGCGATCTCCGCCTTTGTTTCGGCCTCGCCGGCGACGGAATATTCGCCCGACGACAAATTGTGCGGGGTGTCGATCATATAGCCGGAATTCCGGCCGGCGGGGCCTTTGGCGATCTCTCCGGCTTCCATGAGCACGATCCTGTCGCCGGGCCGCAGTTGAGCCAGCCGCCGCGCGGCGGAAAGGCCGGCGAAGCCGCCACCGATGATCAGCCAGTCCGCCTTGATATCGCCGTCAAGCGTGCGGACAGGGAAGCAGCGCCTGCTGATCGCCTCCCAGCCCGAGGTTCCGGATTCAGCCGGAAGCCGCTTGATGACGAGATCGCTCACCGGATGGTCTCGTCGACGGAACGGTCGGAGAGATCGATCCAGACCGTCTTCAGCTCACAGTAATTGTCATGCGCGAAGACCGACTTGTCGCGCCCGCCGAAGCCGGATTCCTTGTAGCCGCCGAACGGCGTGGTTGCGTCGCCTTCACCGAAGCAGTTGACCGTGACCACGCCGGCCCGAATTTCGCGCGAAAGCTTGATCGCCTTGCGCAAGCTTGCTGTGTAGACGGATGCGGTGAGCCCGTAATTCGTATCGTTAGCAAGCGCGATCGCCTCGGCCAGCGAATTGAAGGTCGTGACCGAAAGGATCGGCCCGAATATTTCCTCCTGGAAGAGGCGGCTCGCAGGTGTCACCCCGTCGACGACGGTCGGCTCTATGTACGCGCCCTTGTGCATGGCACCGCCATGGGCGATCGAGAGCTTCTCGGCCTTCACGTCGGCGAGGAAGGATTTCACCTTCTCGAAATGGTTCTTGCTGACCAGCGCACCGATGCGATTTTCCGGGTCGAGCGGATCGCCCATCTTCCATTCCCGCATGTAAGCGCCGATGCGCTGCAGCAGCTCGTCCTTGACCTTGGCGTGGACGATGAGCCGCGACGTCGCCGAGCAGTTCTCGCCCATGTTCCAGAACGCGCCGTTGACCACCTGCTCGGCGACAAGGTCGAGGTCCTCGGCATCCTCGAGAACCACTGCAGGGTTTTTGCCGCCGCATTCCAGCACGACGCGCTTGAGGTTGGAGTCGGCGGCGTAGCGCAGGAAACGGCGGCCTGTCGGCGTCGATCCGGTGAAGGCCACCATGTCGACGCCCATATGCATACCGATCGGTTCGCCCACGTCCTTGCCGCCGCCGGGGACGACATTGAAGACGCCGGGCGGGACGCCGGCCTCATGGGCGAGCTCGGCGACACGCAGCGTGGTCAGCGTCGTCTCCTGCGCCGGCTTGACGATCACCGAGCAGCCGGCGGCCAGCGCCGGGCCGATCTTCCAGGCCAGCATCAAGAGCGGAAAATTCCAGGGCAGGACACAGCCGACGACGCCGACCGGCTCGCGCACCACCATGGTCAGCGCCTTAGAGCCGACGGGCGCGGTGTTGTCGTAGAGCTTGTCGATCAGCTCGGCGTGCCAGCGGATGGTATGAATGGTATCGGGAACATCGACCGTCTGGCATTCGCGGATCGGCTTGCCGCTGTCGAGGCTTTCCATGACCGCCAGCTCGTGGCGGTTGCGTTCGAGCAGCTTGGCGAACTTCAGCAGCGCTGCCTTGCGCTCGCCTGGCGCGAGGTGCTGCCAGCGCCCATCGTCGAAAGCCTCCCTGGCTTTTGCCACGGCAAAGTCGACGTCACTGGCATCGCACGCGGCGATCTCGGCGAGAACCTCGCCCGTTGCCGGATTGGTCGTCTTGAAGGTCTTGCCGGAATTCGTCGGACGAAACGCCCCGTCGATGAAGGCGTTGGTCGGGAATTGTAGCTCCGCGGCGAGTGCCTTGTATTCGGCGGCGGTCAAAGGCTCATGCATGGTTGGCTCCCGACGTGATCTGGGCGACCGTGCGCTTCAGCGTGGCGACGACAGTCTGCAGGGATCGCTTTTCTTCAGAATTCAAAGACCGCAGCGGCGCGCGCACGCCGCCTGTCTTCAGGCCGATCAGCTCGCATCCGTGCTTGATCGACTGGACGAACTTTCCGCATTCGAGGAAGTCCATCAGCGGCAGCATCGCGCTCATGATGGCGCGGCCCTTGTCGAAGTTCTTTTCGAGCACGCAGGCTTCGTAGAGCGCGACATGCTCGCGCGGCAGGAAGTTCGAGCCGGCGCAGACCCAGCTCCTGGCGCCCCAGGCGAAGAATTCCAGCGCCTGATCGTCCCAGCCGCAGGAAAGCGCGATGTGCGGAAACTTGCGGGCTAGCCGGTGGAGGTTGCCCATGTCGCCGGAGCTTTCCTTGATGGCGACGACGTTCCGGGACTTGCCAACGCGGGAGAAATACTCCTCGCCCATCATCACGCCCATACGAGCAGGATAGTTGTAGAGCATGATCGGAAGGTTGGCCGCGCGGTCGACGGTGAGCGCATGCACCGCATTCTCGCGCTCCGTCGGCAGGGCGTATGGCGGTGAGGATACAAGGATCGCGTCGGCGCCGATCTCCTTCGCCGACTTGGCGTATTCGACCGAGTCCTCGGTCCTGATGGCGCCCGTGCCGATGATCAGCGGAAGGCGGGTGCCGATCACTTGCTTGGCGTAAGCGCCGAGATCGAAGCGCTCCTGCGCGGTTTGGGCATAATATTCACCGGTCGATCCGCCGACGATGATGCCGTGCACCTTGGCTTCGATGAGTGACTCCAGAACGTCCGCGAAAGCGGCGTGATCGATTTGACCGTCCGGGCCGAGCGGAGTGACCGCCGGCGTGTAGATGCCCTCGAATTTCAAGACAATGTCTCCGTCGATGGAGTGGCCGTTTCGACCAAAGCGTCATTCAGCCAAAGGGGAACTGTCCGCGAACTCTCCGGTGAGAATCCCCAGCGCCCGAAACCGGTCGATCGCATTTGATGCCGTGCAGGATTGCACAGCGGAGAGCCGGAGTCAACGGATTGTATTATTTGAGTACACAAATTTTATACGGATAAAACACAGATCGACAGAAGGCTCTGAACCGAAGCGCCGTCCGGAGCCACAAATGCGACAGCGGTCCTGCCGCTGGCGAAGCCGACCAGCCCGCGAGGAGAGAACCGCTCGCGACCGAGGCGTGTCAGATCAGAACTGAAGCGCGAGGTGCGCCTCTTTAGGGACCGGCGGACGTGTCTTGTGGATGCTGAGGCAACCTTCGCGAGCAAGGCCTGCCACACCCCGACCGACAGGCCAGACGAGCTATGAAGCGGCAAAGGGCCGATCTGAAAATCGCGGCGATGCCGTCAGTTATCGCCGACCAAGGCGTCTGCCTTCATGCCCTGTGGCGCGATGAACATCTCCATGTTCTCGCGTGACAATTCCCAGTGCTCGAACACCAAGTCGACGACGGCATCCTCGTCATGACCGCTGATGGCCGAGATGAAACAATCGTGGTGTTCGACTGCAATTTTGAGGCGCTTGCGCATGTCATCATTGCGCGGGCGGAAGAAGGTATGGCCGATACGGGCATGATCGATCAGCAGGCGGCCGAGGCTGGGCTGCAGATAGACGTTGCCGGACATCTCGCCGATGATCTCATGAAACCTGTTGTTCTCGACTACCATGGAAAGTGGGTCGCCCGACTTGCTCGCCTCGCGGAAACGCTCCTGCGTGTCCTTCAAGTCCGACATTTGTGAAGGCTTGAAATTCTGCACCGCCAGCCGGCCGATAGCGGCGTAGACCATAGGGGCTACCAAGAAGAATTGTCGAAGGGTCGAATGGTTCATAGGGACGACCCGGGCGCCCCGGTTCGCGCGGATTTCGATGTAGCCTTCGCCTTCCAGCCGACGAAAGATTTCTCTCACCGGGGTGCGCGACAAGCCATAGCGCTCGCTCAGCGCCACCTCATCCAGGTCCTCGTCCGGATCGAGTTCCATCGTCAGGATGCGGCGCTTCAGATCGTCGTAGAGACTGCCCTTGCTTCCCTTCATCGCGCACCTTCGGAATCATCTCTGCCAGTCGATCATGCTCGCACAGAGTCGCATGGGCTCCTGCGTGAGTCAACGGATTGTATTTTCCTCGTACACAATATGGCCGGAGAGCGAGGTCTGTTCCGATGCGCCGACGTTTGCATCCGCATCATCTTATTTCCCTATCCGCCTGAATTGCTGGGGTGTCATCGAAAAGTGCTTCTTGAAACAGCTGCAGAAATGCGCCGTATCGCTGAAGCCAGTCTCATATGCAATTTCGGTGACGCTGCGCCGTCGGCTCGCCAGCAGCTCACGCGCGGCGAGAAGACGTATCCGCCGCCAGAATATGGCTGGTGCGGTTTGCAGATCTGCCAGGAAAGCCCGGTTCAGGCGTGTCTTAGAGGTGTTCAGAGAACGCGCGAGCTCGTCGATCGAGCACGGCGCGTCGATACGCGTCTCCATCACCTTCACGGCCTCCACAGTCAGCCGCGACGCCGCCCCGAGCGCCTCCTCGTAAGGTTTCGTTCTGAGAGCGATGCGAGGCTCCTCGGGTTTGAAGAGGAGATAGTTGAGGGCCTTTTGAGCTCTGCCGACATTGCTGTAGTGCGCAATGAGGAAGGCCGCGACCTCAATGGCCACGATGCTCCCCGGACAGGTGAGGATGTTGCCATCAATAACATAGTTCTGGTTGGTGACGGGGCTGACATTCTGGAACCTGGCCACGAATTCGCCCAGGGTATCGAAGTGCAAAGCGCATTCCCGATGGTTGAGAAGGCCCGCCTGTGCCAGAACGAAGCTGCCTGTGCACAAACCGATGATGGGGATGCCACGTTGGTCCGCAGCCTGCAGATAGTCATACGTCCTTTGCGGGATTCCCCCCATGTCTCGCACGAGGCCGCCGCATACGGCAACGCAGTCATATCTGCCTGGATCGTCTAGATTTCCGCTCGGAACCATCTGCAGACCGCAGCTCGCACGCACCGGATGCTGCCCTGCTGAAATGAAGTCCCAAGAAAAATAAACCTGGCGGCTCTGATCCTCCCGGTCGGCAGCCAGTCGAATGGCATCCACGAAGCTCGCCATCGGGGTCAGCGTGAAGCTCGGGCATAGGATGATGCCGATCTTCAGGTAGGGAAGTCCTACGCGATCAGGTGCCTTCAGCGCGGTCGTCAAAGCCAGCCCCTCCTTGCGGATCCGTCCAATTCTTATGAAAAACATATCGAAATCACAATTCGTGAATTTCGCGAACCGCTAATGTTCGGTCATCCCAATCAGGTGAGCGCTCACGGCGCGGAAACCAAAGATGACGCTGAAGTCGGCATTCCCGAAAATTCTCGAGCCGCTCCAGCTGCGCCACAAGACGCTCCGCAACCGGATCAATTTTGGTGCCCATACCGCCAACATGGCCGACGACGGTCTGCCTGGAGCGCGGCACCTGGGCTACTATCTGGAGCGGGCCAGGGGAGGCGCGGCCATGATCGTGGTCGAGCCGATGCCGGTCCACCGCACGGCTCGGTTGACTCGGGGCAATTTTCGCCACGACGACGATGCGGTGGTCCCCGGCTTCAGGGCGATCACCGATGCATGCAAGGCCGAAGGCACGGTTATGGTCCACCAGCTTTACCACGTCGGCCAGCATGGGGATTACGACAATTCCTACTCGGCGAACTGGTCACCATCGGGCCTGCCGTCCTACCACGATGGAGACGGCAGCCATCGGATGCGGGAAGCCGAGATCGAGGAGATAATCGAGAGCTTCGTTCGCGCCGCTGTCCGAGCCAGGGAGTGCGGCTTCGACGGCGTGGAATTGTTCGGCCCCTATAATTCGCTCATCGAACAATTCTGGTTGCCATGGTCGAACCGGCGCGAAGACCGCTGGGGCGGCTCCTTCGAAAACAGGATGCGTTTCTCGACCGAGATTACCTCGCGCATTCGTGCGGCGGTTGGTGACGAGTTCATCATCGGTCTCGCCTCGAGCATCGATGCCTCGGTCGATGTCGGGATGAATACGGAACTGCTCCAGGAGATCGCCGCCTACCATGATACGCGCGCCCTGATCGATTACATCAGTTGCGGCACGGGCAGCTACTTCGACCACTCCTCCGTCATGCCGACCTTCTTGTTTGCCGACAAACTGGGCGCCCCCAACGCCCAGGCGTTGAAAGAGGTCTGCAAACACACTCGCGTCCAGGCGGAAAGTCACATCCGCACGCCGGAAAACGCCAACGAGGTTATCTCGTCGCGTCAGGCCGACATGATCAGCATTGTGCGCGGCCAGATCGCGGATCCGCACTGGGTGAACAAAGTGGCGAGTGGCCGCGACACTGACATTCGCGGCTGCATCTCATGCAACCAGACGCCGAGGCAGGCCCGCAACTCGGCGGGCAGTTCAGGCTCGCTGGCCTGCAAGCGCGCCGGTCTCAAATCCTGGAACTGATTGACTGGTACGAACGACAGTTGACCAGGCTGGGCGTAAGCCTGCTCTTCAATACCCCGCTTGATGCCCACGAGATTACCGGCCGCGACTTCGAGGAAATCGTCATCGCAACGGGCTCGCAGCCTTCGGGCACGGGGTTCCAGCGTGGCCTGCCTGGGCAAGACCGCCTTCCGGGTGTTGACTTGCCCAATGTCTGGTCAGTCGAGGACGTGATGACGAGGACAGCACGCTTGGGCGATCATGTGCTGCTCATCGACGACACAGGTGACTGGCGAGGTCTCGGCACCGCTCTCGAAATCGTGGCGCGTGGCCATCGCGTCACCGTCGTCACGTCCTGGCCTGTGCTCGGACGTTACCTGCAGCGGACGGAAAGCGACGGCGTCGCTCGCGCACGCCTGAAAAATGCAGGTGGCCGCTGGATAACTGACGCTGTGGTCAAGCAATGGCACGGGGACGGAGCGACTGTCAGGAGCCATCTCGATGGGACCGAAACGGTCATAAAGGCCGATACCCTGGTCCTTGCAACCACCAACGTCTCAGATACGTGGGTGCTGGATGAACTTGAAGAGCAGGTACCCGCGCTGAGACCGAAGGTCATCGGCGACGCATTGGCGCCGCGGCTCGCCGTGGCGGCAATCTACGAGGGGAGGGTGCTCGGCCAATCCATCTAGACTGCCAGACACTGACCATCTTCAACTGGCCATTCGCGGAAGTTGAGGAGACGCAACCGTCCCGAATCGGAGGCCCGCTCGCCGATGCCCAGGGATCCCACGGTTGGTTGGGCAAATGCGTGAGAGACAAGAAATCAACAACAGGGAGCACTCGAAATGAAGTTTTTCAAAAGCGGAGGAACCCGCGTGCCAAAGGCGATCACGCGCATGGCGAAGGACGTTCGTGATGGCCACATGGACCGGCGCGAATTCCTTGCGATGGCTAGTGCGTTCGGCGCATCGACCGCGGTCGCTTACGGCATGGTCGGCCTGGCCGCGCCGGTGCCCGCGTTCGCCGCAGAAGGCAAGAAGGGCGGAACGCTCCGCGTTGCCATGGTGGTAAAGCAGCAGAAGGACCCGCGTACCTATGATTGGGTCGAGATGGCCAATATCAGTCGCACCTGGCTGGAGCCGCTGGTCCGCTACACCCGCGAATTCACTTTCGAACCGGTGCTTCTGGAGAGTTGGGAAGTCAACAGCGACGCCACCGAATACCTGCTTCATGTCCGCAAGGGGGTGACCTGGAACAACGGCGACCCATTCAATGCCGACGATGTCGTCCACAATTTCAGCCGCTGGTGCGACAAGAAGGCTGAGGGCAATTCGATGGCGGCACGTGTCAACAGCCTGGTTGACCCGAATACGGGCAAGGTGCGCGAGGGCGCCGTTACCAAGGTCGATGACTATACGGTCAAGCTCTCGCCGAGCGACCCGGATATCGCGCTCATTGCCGGTCTCACCGACTACCCGGCCTTGGTCGTGCACAGGAATTTCGACGCAGATGGCGCCAATCCGATCACGAAGCCGATTGGAACCGGTGCATTCGAGCTCGTCTCCTACGACGTGGGCCAGAAGGCAGTGCTGAAGCGGCGCGAGAGCGGAAAATGGTGGGGCGGAGAAGCACTGCTGGACGGGGTCGAGTTCATCGACTACGGGACCGATCCAAATGCAATGGTGAGTGCGTTCGAGTCCGGTGAGGTTGACCTCAATAATGAAACCGGAGCGGACTATGTCGAGATTTTAGACAAGCTTGGACTTCACCAGACGGAGATCCAGACCGCGACCACCCTGGTTGCCCGCACCAACGTCACGCAGAAGCCGTATGACGATAAGCGCGTGCGCAACGCGCTCCAGATGGCCGTTGACAACAACGTTGTGCTTCAACTCGGCTATGCCGGGCGCGGCACGGTGGGCGAGAACCATTTTGTCAGCCCGATTCACCCCGAATACTACCCTCTGCCTAAGAAAGCGCGCGACGCGGCTGGCGCGAAAAAACTCATAGCGGAGGCGGGTCAGGCGGATTTCGAGCACGAATTGATCACCGTCGACGATGATTGGAACAAGAGCACTGGGGATGCGATCGCCGCCCAGCTTCGCGACGCGGGCATTAAGGTCAAGCGCAGGGTAATGCCCGGGTCGACCTTCTGGAACGATTGGACGAAGTATCCTTACTCCGTGACCGTTTGGTACATGCGTCCGCTTGGCGTCCAGGTTCTGGCACTGGCCTTCCGTACCGGCGAGGCGTGGAACGAGACGGGTTACTCCAATCCGGAGTTCGACAAGAAGCTCAAGGAGGCCCTGTCGGTGAGCGCCCCCGAGAAGCGGCGTGAGGTGATGAAGGACATCGAGACCATGATTCAGGACTCGGGGATCATCATCCAACCCTATTGGCAGAAGCTCTACAATCACATGAGCAAGAAGGTGAAGAACTATTCCATTCACCCGACCTTCCAGATGGATCTGCAGAAGGTCTGGCTAGAACAGGCCTGACGCATTCAAGCCTCAGCCTAAACGGCTAGCTGGCGGCCGCGGAATTTGCCTCTTCGGATGGAGATTTTCGCGGTCGTCACGGATGTTTCCCCCCGAGGAACATCCAAAACCATCGGAGCCGTCATTTTTTGGCCGGCCGAACTGACCACTCCAACTATGCCAGCCACCACAGCCGTGGGTCTCAACTGCGGCCACGCTGATCGAGCATGAAGCATAGCGATGTGCTTGCCGGTCACGCGCTGCCGGCGCAGCGCCATGATCGCATCCGCCACCGCGGCTTCGGTTCGCCCTGGGCTTGTCTTGGGCCGCGAGGAACGGTCGAGCGTGCCGGCGCTTCCCTCGATCCGGAAGCACTCCACCCAGCGCGCCACCACCTTCGCCGTCACCCCGTATGTCCGCGCCGCATCGGCTTTGGAAGGACGGCCTCCAATAACGTCACGGGCCATTTCCTCGACGCAGCGGCTTCGGACGGGCATTCTTGTGGATGTTCAGTCGGTCCTCCGAGAATCACTGAAGCTTCCTCAGTTTTCTTGGTCGGGGCCGAACAGACAACCTCCTGAAGGCTCACAGCTAGTACGAGGTGGGCGACGCCGACATGCCGACCTTGATCGCGCGGTCTCTGAGCGACAGATGCCGACAACACGAATGGAGCAGAAGGTTTGTACGAGACTGGTGGAGTATGCGACACCCGATCGGTCTATGCGGAACCGCGCATGATCAACTTGGCTTCGAGTCGTATGACTTCCGATCCGCCATCAAGCGCTTGAGGGTCATCCCCGATCCGCGCGAAAAGCATGTCAACCCCGGCGGCGGCGATGCCCCGATAGTCCTGCGCCACTGTCGTCAGCGGCGGGCATGTGAAGCGGCTCAGTGGATGGTCGTCATGACCCGCGACGCGCAATCCGCCGTCCTCTTCACGTCCGACCGGCCGCTTGCGCTCGTAGGCAGCGGCGATGACGCCGAAAGCGAGGCGGTCGTTGGCGCATAGAACCGTCCGGGTGGGGAAGCCGCCACTGTCAAGGATACGGCCGGCTTCCCGGTAGCCTAGTTCCTCGAAATCCCAGCCCCCGGCTCGGATCGGCAGCATGATGGGCTCAATCTTGAGCCGCTCCATGGTTGCGATATACGCCGCCCGGCGCTCCAGCGCGTTCTGATTGACCGCCGGCATTTCCAGGAAACAGGGATGCTCTCCCGTGCGGCACAGATACTCGGTAATGTCGCCGATGCTCTGTCGGTTGTCGGTTCCGACGAACGGTTGATCGGCATTGACGCGATTGTCGAGGAACACGATCGGCACTGAATTCACGAGGCTGGCCAATAGGGTCGCGTCCGTCTCGAAACCCAGCGGCGCCATAAGCACACCAGCAATATTGAGCGACATCAGCGTGCGCATCGCGCGGGCTTCCAGCTTGCGTTCCCCATGTGAGGACAGAACGATCGCCCAGTACCCTTCGGCAAGGCAGCGCATTTCGATCTGGCGAACGACCTCCGCGTAGAACGGATCGGAAATGTGGGGAACGATGACGCCAATATTCTTCGGCTGCTTCCGGTTCATGCTGACAGCGAAGATGTTCGGTCGATAGTCGTAATCCTTCAGCGCCTTTTCGATCCGCGCCCGGGTCGACGGCTTCACGCTATCGGGATTGTCGAAATATTTCGAGACCGTCGGCCGCGACAGACCACTGGCGGTCGCAAACTCTTCCATGGTCCTGATCTTCGGCTCGCTCATGTTCGACTTCCCGCGCTTGAGACGCCCGCAATGGGCGAACAGGATTTTTCATGCGTAAATTTATTTTTTTACCAAGACAACCCATAAAAGCGGTCGGGAAGCGATCATTCCCGCTCATGGCAGATCGAGAACGGCAAAGGCCGTGTAATCCCTCGTGCATCTATCAATTTATTTTTTATCGCGTGTAAAGAAATAAATTGACACGAAGAAGGAGGCATGACATTTAAAGCCGCAGCTCGGGTTCCGGGCTGAATTCTCGCCATGGAGGTTGCCGCCTGGCGGCGGCAAGCAGGCGGGAAACGCATCGTTCATGTTCAGATCAACAACGAGCCGGCCAGCACCGGCTCCATTCGGAGGAAATCATGTTTCGTAAAACGCTCGGCCGCATTCTTCTGTCCGCGACAGCCCTCGCCGTGATGGCGGGCGTCGCTTCCGCTGACGGCATCGGCGCATCGCTTCTGACCCAGCAGCACCCGTTCTACATTTCACTCGCCAACGCGATGAAGAAGGAGGCCGATGCGGAGAAGGTGCCGCTCGAAATCGCCATCGCCAATCAGGATCTCAGCAAGCAGCTTGCCGATGTCGAGGACTTCATCACCAAGGGCGTCAGTGTCATCATCATCTCCCCGGTGGACAGCAAAGGCGTACGCGCGGCCATCACCAAGGCCGAGAAGGCAGGCATCAAGGTCATCACCGTGGACATCCCGGCCAATGCCGCGGAAGTGACTTCCTTCGTCGGCACCGACAATTTCGCCGGCGGCGAAAAGGCGGCCGAGCTGATGGCGAAGTCCATTGGCGACAAGGGCAATGTCGCCATCATCGACTATCCGACGGTCCAATCGGTGGTGGACCGCGTCGAGGGCTTCAAGAAGGGCCTCGAGAAGCACCCTGACGTCAAGATCGTCGCGATCCAGCCAGGCATCACCCGTCCGGAAGCGCTGGCCGCCGCGCAGAACATGCTGCAGGCCAATCCCGACATCGTCGGCATCTTCGGCTTCGGCGACGATGCGGCCCTCGCCGCGGCGGCAGCCGTCAAGGCGGCCAAGCTCGAGGCCCAGGTCAAGGTCATCGGCTTTGACGGCATGGAAGAGGCCCGCAACGCTGTGAAGAACGACCCGGTGATGGTAGGCGTCATCGCCCAATATCCGGACGAGATGGGCAAGGTCGCGGTCGAGACCGCGGCCAAGGTGATCAAGGGCGAGACCGTTCCGGCCAAGCAGCCGATCGTTCCGGGCGTCGTCACCAAGGACGGTGAAACCAAGTAGCCAGTTCGACGACGGCGGGGGAGGTTTGTCGCCGTTGCCCTCCGAGCGATGATGCCGTCGGATTGCCGGCACCATAGCGCCTGGAGAAGGGAAAAGTGGTCGCTCGCCATGCCACCGGCGGGCGAGCCGCAAGGCAGGGAGGAACAACTCGTGACAGTCATCAACCCAAATGCCGATGTCGACACGTCGCGCGCCGCCGACACGGTGCTCGAAATTCGCGATATCGCGAAATCATTCGGCCCGATCGTGGCGCTCAAGCGTATGAACCTGACCGTGCGGCGTGGGCGCGTGCACACGTTGCTCGGTGAAAACGGTGCCGGCAAGTCCACCCTGATGAAGATCCTTGCCGGTGTCTTCAAGCCTACGTCAGGCAGCATCGTCCTGAACGGAAAACCCTATGTGCCGCAAGATCCCCGCGACGCCCGCGCGCACGGCATTTCCATCGTCTTCCAGGAACTCAGCCTTTGCCGCAACTTGTCGGTAGCGGAGAATATTTTCGCCAGCCACGAGCCGAGCCATTTCGGCTTCATCCGCGACCGCGAGTTGAATGCGGCCGCCCAACAGCTCATCCGCGACCTCGGCCTGCCGGTCGACGTACGAGCCAAGCTCGGCGACCTTTCGATCGCCCAGCGCCAGCTTGTGGAGATCGCCAAGGGCCTCAGCCTGCCCGCCGACGTGATCATCCTCGATGAGCCGACCTCGTCGCTTTCGGACAGCGAGGCCGAGATCCTGTTCACGATCATCGACCGGCTGAAGGCGCGCGGCAAGGCCGTCATCTACATCTCGCACCGCATGGAAGAGATCATGCGGCTGTCCGATGACATCACCGTCGTGCGCGACGGCGAGTATGTGACCACCACCGAGAAGAGCCAGACCAGCATCGACCGGCTGATCGCCCTGATGGTCGGACGCGAGATGAACAACATCTACCCACCGCGCCAGGCGCCGCGTCCCGCTGCTGAAACGCCTGCGATGCTGGCGACCAGGAATCTCACCGTTCCGGGCAAGTTTCGGGATGTCTCGATCGACGTCAAACCCGGCGAAGTCGTCGGTCTGTTCGGCCTCGTCGGCTCAGGCCGCTCCGATGTCATGAAGGCTCTGTTCGGCATGTACCAGCCGCAGGGCGAAATCGTCCTTGACGGCAAACCGCTGGCGCTTGCCTCTCCGACGGAGGCGATCCGCAACGGCATCGCTTTCGTGACCGAGAACCGCAAGGAAGAAGGCCTGGTGCTGCCTCATAGCGTGGAGCGCAACATCAACATGGTGGCGCTCGGCCAGCTTGCGGGGCCTCTCGGCCTGATGCGCAGTTCGGCCGAGCGCGAGGCCGCCAGGAGCGAGGTGCGACGCCTGGCCATCAAGACCGCATCGATCGACACCATTGCCGGCTCGCTGAGCGGTGGCAACCAGCAGAAGATCGTGCTGGCCAAATGGCTCTTGATCAAGCCGCGGGTGCTGATCCTGGACGAGCCGACCCGCGGCGTCGATGTCGGCGCCAAATTCGAGATCTACCGCATTATTCGCGAGCTTGCCGCCAACGGCGCCGCGATCCTGATGGTTTCCTCGGAGCTTCCTGAAGTTCTGGGCCTCAGCGACCGCGTCGTGGTGATGCATAACAAGCACATGGCCGCCGTGCTCGAAGCCGATGGCCTCACACCGGAAACCGTCATGAACTACGCAGCGGGGATGCACGCATGAGCAACGTCCAAGACATTCAGAAGAAGGCCGCGGATGCCGAGGTCCGCCGCTCGTTTCTCAGGTCGCCGATGGTGCGCCAATATGGCGGCATCATCATCTCCCTGGCCGTGCTCTGCGTCGTGTTCTCGGTGCTGAACCCGCGCTTCCTGGCCTTCAACAATTTCATGAACATCGTGCAGCAGGTGGCCGTCATTGCGGTCGCAGCCTACGGCATGACCTATGTCATCCTGCTGGGCGACATCGACCTGTCCATCGGCTCCATCATCGCCGTCGCCGGCATGGTGGCCGCGCAAGCCTTCGGCATGGGCTTCGGTTTCCTGCCGACGGTGCTCCTGACCTTGGCTGCCGGCGCGCTGATGGGCGCGCTCAACGGCGCGTTGTCGGCCAAACTTATGCTACCATCCTTCATCGTGACGGTAGCAACGATGGGCATCTACCGCGGCGCGGTCAGCCTGCCGACCAATGGCGCGCCGGCAATGATCGACAACGAGGCATGGCTCTCGATCGGCGCCGACAGCTGGCTGGGCATCCCGATCATCATCTGGATCATGGCCGTCCTGTTCGTGATCAACCACGTCGTGCTGTCCAAGTCGATCTTCGGGCGGCAGATCTACCTGACCGGCGGCAACAGAGAGGCGGCGATCTATTCCGGCATCCGCGTCGACCGCGTCAAGATCATCGTCTTCATGATCTCGGGCGTCATGGCCGCGATCAGCGGCATACTTCTCTCCTCGCGCCTGTCCTCGGCTCAGACCAACGCCGGCATGGGCTACGAGCTCGACGCCATCGCCGCCGTGGTCCTGGGTGGCACCTCGCTTGCCGGCGGCGTCGGCACGATGATCGGCACCATTCTCGGCGCTCTCATCATCGGGGTCATCAACAACGGCATGAACATGTTGTCGGTCCCTTACTTCTTCCAGCTCATCGTCAAGGGCGTTGTCATTCTCGTAGCCGTCTGGCTCGATGTGCGCAGCAAGTCCGCCAGCACGTGATTGGGTGAAACATGAAGAAGATCATCACGATAGGCGAGATCCTCGTCGAGATCATGGCCGTCGAACCGGGCCATGGCTTCACCGCCCCGATTCAACTCGTCGGCCCCTTCGCCTCCGGCGCGCCGGCGATCTTCATCGATCAGGCGGCGAAGCTCGGCCAACCCTGCGGCATCGTCAGCACTGTCGGCAAGGACGATTTCGGCACGCTCAACGTCGAGCGTTTGCGCCGTGACGGCGTCGATGTCTCGGCCATTGGCATCCATCCAACCGCGGCCACCGGCAGCGCCTTCGTGCGCTACCGGCCGGACGGTAATCGCGACTTCATCTACAACATCCGCCACAGCGCCTGCAGCGCCATCGGCCTCACGTCGGAGGCGGAAAGGCTCATCGACGGCGCCGACCACCTGCATATCATGGGCTCGGCGCTGTTCTTCGACGGCATCGTCACCGCCATCTTCGAGACCACCTCGCGCATCAAGGCCAAGGGCGGCACGGTTTCCTTCGACCCCAACATCCGCAAGGAAATGCTCGAACTGCCCGGCATGCGTGAAGCACTCGCCCATGCGCTGGAGAATACCGACCTGTTCATGCCGAGCGGCCAGGAAATCTTCCTTTTTACCAAATCGACCGACGAGAAGGCCGCGGTCGCGGACCTGCTCGACCGCGGCATCAAGGCCGTGGTGGTCAAGCGTGGCGCGCAGGGCGCCAGCTACTTCGACAGGTCTGGCGAAGCCTTCGCTCCGGCGTTCAAGGTGGAGGAAGTCGACCCGACCGGCGCCGGCGATAGTTTTGGCGCGGCCTTTGTGACGTGCTGGCTGCGCGGCATGGAACCGCGCAAGGCGTTGATCGTCGCCAACGCCACCGGCGCGCGGGCGGTAAGTGTCAAAGGGCCGATGGAAGGCACGTCCACCATGGGCGAAATCGAAGCGTTTCTGAACGAGCATGGAGTTCCGGCATGAGCACCGACATCCTGAGCGGCCTGCCCGCACGCCACGCGAGCGGACAGCGTAGCGGCATCACCTCGATCTGTTCCGCGCATCCGCTCGTCGTGGAGGCCGCTCTCCTGGAGGGAATCGCGACCGGCTCACCGGTGCTGATCGAAGCCACCTGCAATCAGGTCAACCAGGAAGGCGGTTATACCGGCATGACGCCCGCCGACTTCCGCCGTTTCGTCGAGGCCATTGCCGCTCGGCTGGGATTTGACGCCGGGCGCCTGATTCTAGGAGGCGATCACCTGGGGCCTAACCCATGGAAGCATCTCCCGGCCGAGGAAGCGATGCAGCGCGCCGAAGTCATGATGGATGCCTTTGTGCGGGCAGGCTTTACGAAGATCCATCTCGACACGTCGATGGGTTGCGCGGGTGAGCCGGTGGCGCTGCCCGACGCCCTGACCGCCGTGCGCGCCGCGCGCCTGGCGAAGGTCGCCGAAAGGGCGGCGGCCAAAGCCGGCTACGACCTGCCGGTCTACATCGTCGGCACCGAGGTGCCGATCCCCGGTGGGGCGATGGAGGCGCTCGATCACCTGGAACTCACCAAGCCGGAAGCCGCGCTCGAAACCATCGAGGTTCACCGCCGGGCCTTCGCCGCGCTCGGGCTTCAGGATGCCTTCTCCCGCGCCATCGGCGCGGTGGTGCAGCCGGGCGTCGAATTCGGCAACGAGAATGTCGTCGTCTACGACGGTGCCAAGGCTGTCGCCTTGCGCGGCGTCCTCAAGCAGATGCCGCAATTCGTCTTCGAGGCACATTCGACCGATTATCAGCCGCAGGAGGCGCTTTCCGCTTTGGTTCGCGACGGCTTCGCGATCCTCAAGGTTGGCCCGGGCCTGACCTTCGCGCTGCGCGAGGCGCTGTATGGCCTCGACCAGATCGCGGCCTTCCTGGACCGTCTGCCGGAGGAGGAAACTCTGCGCGGCAAGATGGAACGGCTGTTGCTGGCCGAGCCCAGGAACTGGGATAAATACTATCATGGCGATGCGCAGGAACAGCGCCTGCAGCGCCATTTCTCCTACAGCGACCGCATCCGCTATTACTGGCCCCATCCGCAGGCATCGGCGGCGGTCGACGCCCTGCTTCAGCGGCTGGACGGCCGCCCAATCCCCGAGACGCTGATCAGCCAGTATCTCGGCACGCTCTATCCCGCGGTTGCGGCGGGCAAGGTGAAAGCGACTCCAAAAGCGCTGATGGTGGAAGCGGTGCGCAACGTTGTGCGCAGTTACAACCACGCGTCATCACCAACTGCAAAGGTCTAATCTAGTCGGCCATAGCCGGAGGGATCAAAGGTCGAATGCCTCGCTTGCGGATGTCGGCGAAGCGTTGGTAGCGGAGCGCGCATAGGATGCGCGATCAAGCGACAGACTTCGTCGGCCCGTGTCGCGACAATGGCGCGTATCTGACGGTAGTTGCCTCGATGCCCGGCTGTCCCAGCGCGCAGAGGCTACAAGGCTGTGCGGAGGCTTCACTGAGCGGTCCATCCGTGTCCACCGCGTCGCCTAGCGGGGGCGGTCACGCCATCGCCGACATCAGCCGCAAACTAAAATCCCCATAGCCATCAACTGTGGCCCGCGGGTTCCTGCATGAGAGGCTTTCGTACGCCTCACGGCACCCGAAACCCTTCAGCATGTCGGTCGTAAGGGCGACTGTGCCTATTGCCCAAAGCAGACAATTTTGGTGGCCACTCTGGAGGTCGCGATGTCGCAGGAGCAGCATTTGCCTAACTTGCTTCGCAACCGACCACTCGCCACCGACAGTTGGCAGCACCCAGCAACTCTCACTCCGCTGCCTGAAATCTTGCTGCCCCGAGGATGACACGAATCTCTGCACGGCAGGAGCCGCAATTGGTGCCGGCCTTCAGCGCCCCGCCGATGGCTTCGACGGTGGTGCAACCGGCCGCCACCGCTGCAACGATCTGGTTGGCTCCGATGTTGAAACAGGAGCAGACGGTGGCACCGGCATCGGGCCGTTCGACACCGGCGCGGCCGGCGACGATCGTGAAGCGGTCGCGCTGGCTGGCGTGGGTCGCTTCCAATTGTTCAACAGCCCAGCTGCGCGACACCGCGACCGGAGCGGGCGCAACGAAAAAGGCGCCCACGAGGCGCTCACCGTCGAAGGCGGCGATGCGGTGCTGGCCGGCGTCCCGGTCGTGATAGGCGAGCATTTCGGCCAAGGGGGCATCGAAGAGTGACCCGGCGAAGGCAGTCCAGTCGGCAGCGGCGTCGGCAAAGGCCAGTTCGACCCGCCATCCGCCCTTGCAGCGGGCTGCTGCCCAATAGTCGGCACTGATCGCTTCGGGTCGTTGCCGTGTCACGGCAAAACCAAAGACCTTGGCGGCAAATTTCTCGATGCGGGCCGCGACGTGTTTTAGCGCCGGCTGGCCTGAGATTGGGTCAGTGAGCGGCGCGGTGAGCACGTCGAGCCGGCCTTTTGCTGCAAACTGATCGGTCCAGTGCATCGGTGCGAAGACGCTGCCCCGACGCTGTCGGGGCGTGATCAGGGCGCGGACCAGCACGTCGCCGCGCGGGCTGGAAATCCGCACGATATCGGCGTCGCCGAAGCCGTGGTGCAGCGCATCCGCGGGATGGATTTCGACAAACGGCTCGGCGATGTGCTGTGACAGGCGCGGGCTTTTACCCGTCCGCGTCATGGTGTGCCAGTGGTCGCGGATGCGGCCAGTGTTGAGGATGAGCGGGTAGTCGGCGGTGGTGCGGACTTCCGTCGCGGCGCGAATAGCGATGAAGCGCGCTTTGCGGTCGGGGGTGTAGAAATTGCCGTTGGTGAAGAAACGTGTGCTGGTTAGGGTGCTTTGGCGCGGCGTTGGCCATTGAAATGGCGCTAGCGCGTCGTAGTCCTCAACATCGATCGCAGCATAAGCGCCGATATCGAAATCACGCTCGCCATCATTTTCGAACCCCGACAGCGCGGCATGTTCGACAAAAACTTCCGCCGGGGTCTCATGCGAAAACGCCTCGTCAAAACCCATCCGTTTCGCCACCTCGACGATAATCCGCCAATCCGACCGCGCCTCGCCGGGCGCGGCCAAAAAAGCGCGCTGGCGCGAGATGCGGCGTTCGGAATTGGTGACCGTACCGTCCTTTTCGCCCCAGGCGGTGGCCGGCAGGGATACATGGGCGTGACGCACTGTGTCGGTCTCTGCCAGTACATCCGAAACCACGACGAATGGGCATGCCTTGATCGCGGCTTCGACGGCATCGGCATCCGGCATGGAATCGACCGGGTTGGTGGCTATGATCCACAGTGCCTTGATGCGCCCGTCGGCCACCGCCTCGAACATGTCGACCGCCTTCAGGCCGGGTTTGTGGGCGACGGCGGGCGCCTTCCAGAAACGCCGCACCCGCTCACGATGCTCGGGGTTTTCGATCTCCATATGAGCAGCGAGCATATTGGCCAGGCCGCCAACTTCGCGGCCGCCCATGGCATTGGGCTGGCCGGTCACCGAGAACGGTCCTGTCCCCGGCTTGCCGATGCGGCCGGTGGCAAGATGGCAGTTGATGATGGCGTTGACCTTGTCGGTGCCCGACGTCGACTGGTTGACGCCCTGGCTGTAGACAGTGACGGTCTTCTGCGTCGCGGCGAACAGGCTGTAGAAACGGACGAGCTCTTCCTCGCTCAGGCCCGTGGCGGCGGCGACGGCGGCAAGGTCGAGCGCCGAGGCCGCAAAAAGCGCCTGCCCGAAGCCGGTCGTGTGCGTGGTGATGTAGGCGCGGTCCAGCGCATTTTGCTGGCCGAGATGAGCAAGCAGCCCGGTGAACAACGCGACGTCACCATCCGGCGCGATGGCCAGATGCATGTCGGCGATATCGGAGGTCATGGTGCGGCGCGGATCGACCAGCACGATCTTCATGTCAGGCCGCTTTTCCCGCGCCGCGGCAATGCGCTGGTAGAGCACGGGATGGCACCAGGCGAGGTTGGAGCCGACCAGAACGATCAGGTCGGCGAGTTCGAGATCCTCGTAGGTGCCGGGCACGGTGTCGGCGCCGAAGGCGCGGCGGTGGCCGGCGACGGAGGAGGCCATGCAGAGGCGTGAATTGGTGTCGATGTTGGCCGAGCCGATGAAGCCTTTCATCAGCTTGTTGGCGAGGTAATAATCCTCGGTCAGTAACTGGCCCGAGACATAGAAGGCCACCGCATCAGGACCATGCTCAGCGATGGTTTGCGAAAAGGTCGAGGCGACAAGGTTGAGTGCTTCATCCCAGCCCGCGCGCCGGCCGTGGATTTCGGGATGGAGCAGCCTGTCGTCGAGGCCAATGGTCTCGGCCAGTGCGGAGCCCTTGGAACAGAGCCTGCCGAAATTAGCGGGATGGTCGGGGTCGCCACGGACGGTGACTTGTCCATCCGTGGCGACCTTCGCCAGCACGCCGCAACCCACCCCGCAATAGGGGCAAGTGGTACTCACCTCGCGCGCTGCGTCGATTTCCATGGGTTCAGGCCGCGCGGCTCGCCAGCGCTGCCAGCGCGATGAACAACTGTCCGTCCTCGGTCTTCACCTGGATAGTGCGCACCGCGCCCTCGTCGGCGCCGACCGCCTTGCCTGTCTCCAGCGAGATCACCCAATTGTGCAAGGGACAGGTTACCGCCGCGCCATGCACGATGCCTTGGCTCAGCGGCCCGCCCTTGTGTGGGCAATGGTCGTCGATGGCGAAGACCGCGTCGTCTGCGGTGCGAAAGACGGCAATCTTGCCTTGTGGCGTCGCGACACAGCGCGCGCCGCGGCGCGGGATGTCGGAGAGCGTGCCGATAGCGATCCACTCCATGATTGTCACTCCGCCGCCTGCGCAAATCCAACCGAAGCCATCGGCCGGAATTCGTGCTTGTCCTTGCCGGAGACGCGCTCCGACCACGGATCGACCTGGGCGAATTTCTGGGAAAAGACGAAGCGCTCGTAATAGGCCTGGCGCTTGTCCGCATCGTCCATGATCTGGCGCTTGATCTCGGCGATGCCGATGCGCTTGGCCCATTTGTAGATGCGCTCGAGATAGCGGCCCTGCTCGCGGTACATCTGCGTCAGCGCCACGATATGCTGCAGCGCTTCGTCCTCGGTCCTGACCATGCCGAGCACTTCGGTGCCCTTGATGTCGAGGCCGGCGGCACCAGCAAAATGAATCTCGTAGCCACTGTCGACGCAGATGACCCCGACGTCCTTGCAGGTCGCCTCGGCGCAATTCCTCGGACAGCCCGACACCGCCATCTTGACCTTGGCCGGCGTCCACGAACCCCACATGAATTTTTCGATGCGGATGCCGAGCCCTGTCGAATCCTGCGTGCCGAAACGGCACCAGTCGGAACCGACGCAGGTCTTCACCGTGCGCAGCCCCTTGGCATAGGCATGGCCGGAGATGAAGCCGGCCTTGCCGAGATCGGCCCACACCGCCGGCAGGTCCTCCTTACGGATGCCCAGCATGTCGATGCGCTGGCCGCCGGTGACCTTGACCATCGGGATCTCGAACTTGTCGACGACATTGGCGATGGCACGCAGTTCCGCGGCGTTGGTCACCCCGCCCCACATGCGCGGCACCACCGAATAGGTGCCGTCTTTCTGGATGTTGGCATGGACGCGCTCGTTGATGAAGCGCGATTGGTAGTCGTCGGCATATTCGTCCGGCCAGTCGCAGACGAGGTAGTAATTGAGCGGGGGCCGGCATTTGGCGCAGCCGCAGGAGGTCTTCCATTCCAGCTCCTGCATGACGGCCGGAATCGTCTTCAGCCCCTTGGCCTTGATCAGCCGGCGCACCTCGTCATGACCGAGCGAGGTGCAGGCACACATCGGCTGCACGGCGGCGGGATTGTACTTGTCGCCGACGGTCAGCACCATCAGCTTCTCGACCAGCCCGGTGCAGGAGCCGCAGGACGCCGACGCCTTGGTGTGGGCGCGCACATCGTCGAGCGAGGTCAGGCCCTTGGCCATAATCGCTGTGGTGATCTTGCTTTTACAAACGCCGTTGCAGCCGCAGATTTCCGCATCATCCGGCAAGGCTGCAACGGCCGCCATAGGGTCCAGCGGGGCACCCCCCTGGTAGGACTGGCCGAAGATCAACGTGTCGCGCATCTCCGATATGTCGGTCTGCTTCTTCTTGAGATCGTTGAACCAGGCGCCATCGGCTGTCTCACCGTAAAGCACTGTGCCGATGATGCGGTCATCCTTCAGCACCAGGCGTTTGTAGACGCCGGCCGATGCATCGCGCAGCACGATCTCCTGGCGGTCGTCGCCGTCGGCGAAGTCGCCGAGCGAGAACAGCTCGATGCCGGTGACCTTGAGCTTGGTCGGCGTGTCCATGTGGACGAAGGCGGCGGTCTCGTCGCCGGCAAGCTGGGAGGCTGCGACGCGCGCCATCTCATAGAGCGGCGCCACCAGCCCGTAGACCATGCCGTTGACCTCGGCGCATTCGCCGATGGCGTAGATGTCGGGGTCGTTGCTGCGCATCCCGGCATCGACGACGATGCCGCGATTGATGGCAATGCCCGCCTCCTTGGCGATCGCCGCATTCGGGCGGATGCCGACAGCCATCACCACCAGTGTTGCCGGAATGATGGTGCCGTCGGCGAGCTCGACCTGTTCGACCTTGCCGTTGCCCGTGATCGCTTGCGTGTTGGCCTTGGTGATGACCTTGATGCCACGCTCTTCGACCGCGCGCTGCAGGAGATAGCCGGCGGCGGGATCGAGCTGGCGCTCCATCAGCGTCGGCATGACATGCAGCACTGTGACATCCATGCCCTGTGCGTTGAGGCCGGCTGCTGCCTCGAGCCCCAGCAGGCCGCCGCCGATAACCACCGCCTTGGCCCGCGACTGTGCGGCCAGCATCATCGCCCGGACATCGTCGAGGTCGCGATAGGTCAGCACGCCCGGCAGGTTGTGCCCGGGCACCGGAATGATGAACGGCACCGAGCCGGTGGCGATGACGAGCTTGTCATAGGGCTCGGTGACGCCATGGTCCGAAGTGACGGTCCTCGCCGGGCGGTCGATGGTGACGATTCGGTGGCCCTTGTAGAGGGTGATGCCGTTCTTGATGTACCAGCCGTCGCCATGGATGATGATTTCCTCATAGGCCTTTTCGCCCGACAGAACCGGCGACAGCATGATGCGATCGTAGTTCACCCGGGGCTCGGCGTTGAAGATGGTGACCTGGTAGCGGCCGGGCGCCTTTTCCAGCAGATGCTCCAGCATGCGCCCGGGGGCCATGCCGTTGCCGATGATGACGAGTTTCTCGGTCATGTCGTGATCCGCTCCGCTGTCACTCTGCCGCGTAGGAAAGGCTTGAAGCACTGGCGGCTGCCGCGCGCTCCATGCGCCGGATGCTGAAATGCATCCAGGCCAGGCAGGAAACGACGATCACGAAGAGCAGCATGAAGCAGCTCGACCAGACGCCGGTGAGATCGTTCAGCGCACCGAAGGCGATCGGCAGGATGAAGCCGCCGAGCCCGCCGATCATGCCGACAACGCCGCCGACTGCGCCGACACTCTGCGGATAGTAGGCCGGGATGTGCTTGTAGACCGCCGCCTTGCCGAGGCTCATGAAGAAGCCGAGCACGCTGGCAACGGCAATGAAGGCGAGCGGGCCGATCTCGAAATGGAAGGCGATCGGCCCGCTGATGCCGCGCACCACATAGTCTGCCGAGGGGAGAGACAGAACGAGGGCGGCGACGGCACACACGGTAAAGGTCCAGTAGAGCACGGTGCGCGCGCCGATGCGGTCGGAGAGCACGCCGCCATAGGCGCGGAAGACGCTCGCAGGGATGGAATAGGCTGCGCCGATCATGCCGGCGGTGGCGATGCCGAAGCCGTAGACGCCGATCAGATAACGCGGCAGCCACAGCGACAGCGCGACGAACGCGCCGAAGGAGAAGAAGTAGTAGAAGGCGAAGCGCCAGACCTGCAGGTTCTTCAGCGGGGCAAATTCCTGCCAGAAACCTCTCACAGCTGCTGCCTTGCCGGCACGGCGCTCACGGATGACCGGATCGTCGCCGGTCGTGAACCAGAAGATGGCCGCCATGACGACGAGTGCCGCCGCCCAGATCAGCGCCACCGACTGCCAACCCCAGGCGAGCAGGACGAACGGCGCTAGGAATTTGGTGACTGCGGCGCCGACGTTGCCGACACCGAAAATGCCGAGCGCGGTGCCCTGCTTGCCGGACGGGAAGAAGCGCGAGACATAGGCGACACCGACGGCAAAAGACCCGCCCGCGAGCCCGACGCCGAGCGCCGCGACCAGCATCTGCCCGTAAGTATGCGCAAAGGCGAGCAGGAAGGTTGCAACCGCCGCCGCAAGCATGGTTGCGGTATAGACAAGCCGCCCGCCAAAGCGGTCGGTCCACACGCCGAGCACCATGCGCACCAGCGAGCCGGTGAGGATCGGCGTACCGACCAGCAGGCCGAATTCCGTCTCGTTCAGTCCGAGCTCCTGTTTTATGCGCACGCCGATGATGGAAAAGATCGTCCACACCGCGAAGCAGACGGTGAAGGCGATGGTGGACATCACGAGTGCTTGCCGCGGGGTGTTGTCCTGGCTGGAGGTGGCTGGGAGATTTGCGGTCATCGTCGGCTCCGGTTTGCGGCGTGGGAGGCGCCGCGCATTGCGTTGATGAGAAGCGCGCGGTCAGCGCGACGGGGCTTGTGCAGTCACCACGGGGCGCGTGACCGTGGTTTTGGGCTCATTGGGAAACAGAAACAGCGCCGCGGCAACGAGCGCGGCCGTCAGCGCGCTGCTCAGCAGGAAGTCGCGGCGGGCGAAATCCTTGAAAGATGTTATTCCGATCCGTTTGGTCATCATTGTCTCCGGCCGGCCGCCGCTTGGGTCGGCACCGTCGATTGCGTGTTCGGGTCCAAAACAAAAAAGCTGCCGGCCAGGCCTCGCGCGTCCGTACATCCGGGATCGCGTCGTGACCTGAGCGGCAGCTTTGCCTGTGGCGCCCGCCATTGGACGCCGATTACTTTGCCCAAGAAGGGCTCGGCTACTTCAAAGCAGGAACCGTGCCAGTTTCTGTTGGGATGAAAAAACTCTGTAGAATCAATAACAATCGGTCACGGCTAACGTTTCTGCCGACGCAGTATGCAGTTCAAACATTGGTCAATGGCGCAACCAAGCGCACAATTTTTGTGCAATGCACAAGAATGCCACGGAAATGATCAGGCCTGCGACGGAGCCGACCTTTGGCTTGCAATGTAGTCTTCGATCTCGTCGGGATCGAAGATCTGGCCATCGAAGAAACCGTCGGGGCCGAGCACGAGGCTCGCCCCTGCCGAACCGACCGGCGTCGCGGCCTTCAGCGCGCCCTCGACCTTGGCGTTGGCGCCGGGCAGCGCCACGCCGAGCGGCTTCAGCGCCGCGCGGTAGAGGTCGGGCCGGTAGCAGTCGCGGGCAATGGCCAGGTTTTGCGGCGTATGCGCCGACTGCCCCCAGCGCACCATCTGTGTGTAGAACCACAGCGCATGGCTCTTCCAGGGAAAGTTCGCCGCCTTGTCGAAGGGCACGAAGAAATCCTCGACACGCCGCACCGCGCCGCCGCCCAACGGGAGATGGCCGGTCAGAACCGGCATCTGCACCGCCGGCGGCAGGCCGAGGAAGCCTGGCTGTGCCATCACAGCGGCCAATTCGCCATGGTTCGCCGGGTCCTGGCACCAGCGCGCCGCGTGATGCAGCGCGCGCAAAAGTGCGGCCAGTGCCTCGGGATTTTGCTCCGCCCAGGCCTTGCGCGCGCCGAGCACCTTTTCCGGGCTGTTGCGCCATATCTGCGCCTTGACGGTGACGATATGGCCGGTGCCGACGGCAACCGCAGCGCTGTTCCAGGGTTCGCCGACGCAGTAGCCGTCAATGCGGCCGGCGGCCAACGCGTCGGCCATGAAAGGCGGTGGCACGATGACGATTTCGATCTCGCGCCGGGGATCGACGCCACAGGCGGCAAGCCAGTAGCGCAGTTCGTAATTGTGTCCCGAATGCGGGTGCACGACGGCGAAGCGAAGCGGCTCGCGGCCAGCGGCCGCGCGCTCGCGGATAAAGGCGCCGAGTGCTGCTCCGGCGCGTGCCGGATCGAGATCCGATACGGCGCCATGCGCCGCCATGCCGGCCCAGACGGCGTTGGCAATGGTGACGCAATTGCCGCCAAGCCCCAGCGAGAAGGGCACTATGGTCTCGGAAGCGAGCGGGCTCAGTCCGAGATTGCAGGCGAGCGGCATCGGCCCCAGCATATGGGCGACATCGAAATGGCCGATGGCGATGCGGTCACGGATGTTGGCCCAGGAGGTCTCGCGATGCAGCGTCAGGTCTATGCCCTCGCGCGCGGCAAAGCCGAGCTCGCCGGCCGCCACCAGCACGGCGCTGTCGAAAAGCGGCATGAAGCCGGCGGTGATCTGGTACGCAGCGCCCATGCTCATTCGTCCTCCGCCGGTCCCAGCAGCCCTGCGGCTGTCACCAGGCTCTGGGCGATCTCGCTGATCTTGCGGTTCTGGTTCATCGCTGTCTTGCGAAGCAGCGTGTAGGCGGCCTCTTCCGTCAGGCCGCGCGACTTCATCAATATGCCCTTGGCGCGGTCGATCAGCTTGCGGTTCTCGAGTTCGCTGCGCGCTTCTTCCAGCTCGCGCGCCATGCGCGAGAAGGCGTTGAAGCGGCTCACCGCCATGTCGAGGATCGGCTTGACGCGCTCCTGCCTGAGGCCATCGACGACATAGGCCGATACGCCCGCCTCGACCGCCGCTTCGATCGAGGCCTGGTCGGAACGGTCGACGAACATGGCGATCGGCCGCTTCACCGCGCGCGACAGCTGGAACATGTTCTCCAGCATGTCACGGTTCGGGTTTTCGAGGTCGATGACGATGACATCCGGCTCGATCTCGGCGATGTGCCGCGCAATGCCGACGACATCATGGATGACGGTGACCCGCTCATGCCCGGCCTCGCGCAAGCCGGCCTCGATGATCGAGGCTCGGATGCGGTTTTCGTCGATGACCAGGACGGTGAGCGAGGATCGGACCATGCCTCAATATCGCCAAGCTGCGAAATTGTGCAATGCGGGATAGCGCGATGTCAGCAATGCGCCGAAGCGGTCTCTCGTTGTTGCCTTTCGAGAACGACGGCTCTTGGCGCTGCTTGCTCGTTCCGTGCGCGCTATTGAACGCGGGGACTCAACGCCTTGTACGACGGTCAGCCTCGCTGAGGGGCGGCGGCCGCTCTGGGTCAATTCACGTCGACGCTCCAAGGGTACATGAAGGTCCGCTTTCGACATTCCGAGCTTTGAAGCTGCAAGTCCGCTTCCGGCCCAAAGGCGACATCAGAACATCTGCTCTCCAAAGACCGCTTCGGGCGCATTTGCGACGTTCGTTGGCACCACAAGGTAGCAGGCTCGGCCCTGAAATCATTGAAGATTTTCCGGACAGGGCGCCACCAAAGGCTCATGTTTTTATTGTGGTTTCAATAGCTTATAAGTAGGTTGGTAGCGGGAGAGGGACTTGAACCCCCGACCCCAGGATTATGATTCCCGTGCTCTAACCAACTGAGCTACCCCGCCAGGGCGGCAGAAGGCCTGAAATCCGCTTTCAATCGAAAGGCAGTTCGAGGCGTTCGCCAAGGTCGCGCGGATATAAGATTGCGAGGGCGAGCCTGTCAAGCTTCGAAGCATTCTATATCGGCGCATATTCTCATTGCGGAAAAAGCTTTGCCGCGTGGCCATTTGGTTGCAACCGCCGGGGTTGAGTTCGAAGAGGCACGTCGCTATGTCTCGGCCACGAGTTTTTAGAGTTTGAAACAGATGAAGCCGCGCATTGCAGTCCTCGGTTGCGGATACTGGGGCAGCAACCATATCCGCACCCTCAAGGCGCTCGGCGCGCTGCATGCGGTTTCCGACGCCAACCGGGCCCGCGCCGAAGGCTTTGCCAGCGAACAGGACTGCCTGGCGATCCAGCCCGACCAGCTGTTCGTTCGCGACGATATCGACGCCATCGTCATGGCCTTGCCGCCGCAGTTCCATGCCGATCTTTCCGTGCGCGCCGTCGAGAGCGGCAAGGACGTGCTGGTGGAAAAGCCGATCGCGCTGACGGTGCCGGACGCGGAGCGCTCGGTGCAAGCGGCCAAGGACAATGGCCGCGTCTTCATGGTCGGCCATGTCCTACGTTTCCACCCCGCCTTCGAGACGCTGAAGGGGCTGATCGACAAAGGCGAGCTCGGCGAGGTCCGCTACATCCATTCGCACCGGCTCGGCCTCGGCAAGTTTCATACCGAGAACGATGCGCTTTGGGACTTGGCGCCGCACGATCTGTCGATGATCCTCGCCATCACCGGCACGGAGCCGATCGAGGTGCGCGGCGAGGGCGCGGCGCTGCTCGATAGCCTCAGCGATTTCGCGCATCTGCACATGCGCTTTCCCAACGGCTTGCGCAGCCATCTTTTCACGTCGCGGCTCAACCCCTATCGCGAGCGGCGGCTGACCGTGGTCGGCACCAAGGCGATGGCGGTGTTCGACGATGTCGAGCCGTGGGAACGCAAGCTTGCCGTCTATCGCCACGCGGTCTGGCAGGACAGCGGCCAATGGGCGTTCACCACCAACGAGCCCTCCTATGTCGCGGTCGCGCAAGGCATGCCGCTGACGCGCGAGCTGGAGCATTTCATCCAGTGCATCGAGACGCGGGCCGAACCGCGCACCAGCGGCGAGGAAGCGATCAGGGTGCTGCGCATCCTGACGGCGGGCACGGTCACCCACACCAAGTCCAGATCCTGAGACCGTTTGGAAATTCTACCCTGGCGGCCAGAGCGGATTTCGCACGGCCTTTGAGAGGATAGAATCCTATTCGGCGGGAACCTGCGCAGGCTGCGCGGCAAGCCGGCTCAGCATGGCTTCGGCCTCTGCGCCGCGCTCGGAACGCTCGATGAAGCCGCCGCCGAAGACGCGGGCCTCGTTGCCGTCGTCGGAATAGAGCACGCAAGCCTGTCCGGGCGCGATGCCGGACTCGCCATCGGCCAGTTCGACCGAGGTCACGCCGGCCTCATGGCGCAGCACCGCGGGGCGTGGCGGCCTGGTCGAGCGCACCTTGGCGAACAGCTCGAGGCCGCCGGCGGGGACATCGGCCAGAGGTCCGTCGCCAAGCCAGTTCATGTTGCGCAGGTAGATCTTGTGCGTCTCCAGCGCCTCGCGCGGACCGACCACGACGCGCGCCCGTTCGGCGTCGAGATGGACGACATAGAGCGGCTCGCCGGACGCGATGCCGATGCCGCGGCGCTGGCCGATCGTGTAGCGCAGGATGCCTTCATGGCGGCCAAGCACGCGGCCGTCGATGTGGACGATGTCGCCCGGATTGGCGGCCGCCGGCTTCAGCTTGGCGATAATGTCGGAATATTTTCCCTGCGGCACGAAGCAGATGTCTTGGCTGTCCTGCTTGGCGGCCACCGTGAGCCCCATCTCCTCGGCAATGGCGCGGACCTGCGGCTTCGACAGGCCACCGAGCGGAAAGCGCAGATAGTCGATCTGCGCCTGCGTGGTGGCGAACAGGAAATAACTCTGGTCGCGGTCGGCATCGACCGGCCGGAACAGCGCACGGTGTGCGCCATTGGCGCCGGAGCGGATATAGTGGCCAGTGGCGAGCGCATCGGCGCCCAGCTCCTTGGCGGTGGCCAGGAGATCGGCGAACTTCACCGTCTGGTTGCAGGAGACGCAAGGTATCGGGGTCTCGCCGGCGACATAGCTTTCGGCAAAGGGATCGATGACGGCCTTGCGGAAGCGCTCCTCGTAATCGAGCACATAGTGGGGAATGCCCAGTGTCTCGGAGACGCGGCGGGCATCGTCGATGTCCTGCCCGGCGCAGCAGGAGCCGGCCCGGTGGGTCGCAGCACCATGATCGTAAAGCTGCAAGGTGACGCCGACGACATCATAGCCCTCGCGCTTCAGCAGGCCGGCGACCACGGACGAATCCACGCCGCCCGACATGGCGACGACGATGCGGGTGTTTTCGGGACGTCCGGGAAGATCGAGACTGTTCATGATGCTTTCATTCTGCGCGACGCCTGAATGCCAATGTCGAGAATATAGGTCAAGCTTTCCCACGGCGCCAGCTGCGGGGCGATTCACTGGACTGGCCAATGCCGGGAGCGGACAGGTTTCCCCAGCCGATTCAAGGCTTGCAGCCGGATGTTTCAAATGCTTGCGAAAAGACTAACGCCGCGTTCACGATCCTTACCTAGTCATTACGGACTGCTTAGGCAATTTTTAAAGCTGTGGCGGTAACGTGGCGGGGATTGGGTCTTTGATGTTTTTGTAGAGAGTACGATGACCGATCTGGTTAGACCTAGAGTTAAATATGTTATCGGGCCCGACGGCAGCCCACTTACGATCGCCGATCTGCCGCCGACGAACACGCGTCGCTGGGTTATCCGGCGCAAGGCGGAAGTGGTTGCGGCGGTGCGCGGCGGGCTTTTGAGTCTCGAAGAGGCATGCCAGCGTTACAAGCTGACCACCGAGGAATTCCTGTCCTGGCAGGCGTCGATCGACGAATACGGCCTCGCCGGGCTGCGCACCACGCGCATCCAGCAATACCGGCACTGACTGTAGAGAGTTTGGAAAAAGGGCGCGGACTCCGCGCTCTTTTGTTTTCCATCGCGATTCTTCATTCCTGGAAGCGCGCCTTCTGGCGGTCAGACCGCCAGCACCACCTTGCCAATCGGCTTGGTGGCCAGGAAAGCGTGGGCGGCACCGGCCTGCTCAAGCGGAAAGCGCTTCGCCACATGGACGGTGAGCTTTCCGGCATCGATCAACCGGCCGAGTTCCAGGAGGGCTTCGCGGTCGGGCACGACCGACATGCGCTCGACCCGGATGCCCTCAGCGCTGGCCTTCGCCTTCGCGGCATCGCTGACATTGAGCAGCGACACCAGCACGCCGCCGCGCCTGAGCACTTTCAACGAGCGCTCGGTCTGGTCACCGCCCACCGTCTCCAGCACCAGGTCGACGTCACGAACTTTCTCAGCGAAATCACCGCTGGTGTAGTCGATCACCTCGTCGGCGCCGAGCTTGCGGACAAAGTCGAGCTTGTCAGGGCTGGCCGTCGAGGCGACCCAGGCGCCGCGCGCCTTGGCGATCTGCACCGCCAGATGGCCGACGCCGCCGGCACCCGCATGCACCAGCACGCGCTGGCCGGATTTCAGCCCACCATGGCGGACAAGGCCTTGCCAGGCGGTGAGGCCGGCCAGCGGCAATGCGCCGGCCTGGGGGTGGTCGGCGCTCTTCGGCTTCAACGCTATCTCATTGGCGGGCACGGCCGCCAGCTCGGCATAAGCCGCCGCCTGCTTGGGGAAGCGCGGCATGCCGAACACCTCGTCGCCGACCTTAAGGCCGATGACACCAGGCCCCAGTGTCTCGACCGTTCCGGAAATATCCCAGCCGAGGATGAAGGGCGGTTCGCCAAGCAGCTTATAACGGCCGGCGCGCACGGCGCCATCGACCGGATTGATGCCGGCTGCCCGGACGCGGACCAGCACTTCGCCCGCCTTCGGCGTCGGATCTGGCTGATCGGCAATGACGAGCACGTCGGGTCCGCCAACGGAATTCTGGATAACGGCACGCATGGGATGTCTCCTGCTGGTATGGTGCCACTATCATTTGGAAAGTAATGTTCTCTTGTCCAGTATGCACCTTTTCGATATATAGGCACCTCATGGATAGTGACCTTGACACCCCCTTCGGCTATGACGCGTTCCGGCGGACTTGTCCTTCGCACACCGTGCTCGAAATGCTGGCCAGCAAATGGGTGTATCTGGTGGTCTGCGCGCTGCGCAAAGGCCGTCACCGCAATGGCGAGCTTGCCCGCAAGCTCGAAGGCATTACGCCCAAGATGCTGACGCAGACGCTGCGCGTGCTGGAGCGTGACGGCCTTGTGCGGCGCGAGGTTTTTGCCGTCATTCCGCCGCGCGTCGAATATGAATTGACCGAGCTTGGCCAGAACCTGGCGGGGCTGCTCACCCAGATCAGGTCATGGGCCGAACAGCACACGCCGGACATCAAGGATGCCCGTGCAAAGGCGATTGCCGCGAATGAAGGGGAATGGGCCGCTTAGATCGGAAATCTTCCGCGGCAATTCGGCCGGAGCCGGTTCGAAGTCGCCGCTCGAGAACCGCGCGGAGCCGCGCGCCGGCGGGCGCGCTCGACGATATGGTCGGCCGGTTCAGCCGATCATCGCGCTGCGGCCGCCGGTTTCGGCGTCGCGGATCTTGGTGTCGCGCGATTCCAGCATTTCAGCCTTGGAAAGCTCCGCTTCAGCTTCGCCGAGTAATGATTCGGCAGTGCTTCGCTGTTGGGCGAGGTCGCTCTGCGAGTTTCTGAGGTTGTCGCGGCGCAAGCGCGCCGCCTTGGCGAAGGTCGGATAGGCGAAATGATTGATGTCGGTGATGCCGGCTTTCTTTTCCTCGGCGGTGATCTGAAGCTCCAGTTCGACAGCCATGCGCTCGAACTCGGCGATCATCATGTCGAGCTGCAGCAGCTGCCGCCGCTTCTCATTCACCTGAAACTGTTTCAGCCGAACGAGGTTTTCACGTGACTTCATGATTCGGTACTCCCGGAAACGCACACCCGCACATATCGTCCAAACCACTTGGAAAGGCCCAAGCTCTGCCCGTGTCCACCGGCTTTCCCCGCACTATGGGAAACAAAACCCTAAAGTTTTTTGCCGACGGTAACCATTCGTTTACGGGCATTGTTAATCATACGGGTCAGGGCTTAAGGCCGGGTAAAAATTCCGGCCGCCGAAGCGAAGGCGCGTCGATGAGTCCCTAGAGTCGCTTAGTCCAGGTTGTTAATGTGTTGCATTAGGAATTTGGGTCCGTGATTCATTATTGGATTCAAGAGGGTGTAGCAAGAGGTTAAAAAATCTGATACCGTCATGGACGAGAAATTAGGTTTTGTTAACCATTCGATGGCAGCCTCTGCAAAGGCAACCACTGCTCCGGGTTCAGGACGGGTCGTGAAATGGTCCGGCGGCAGAAAAGGGGAATGAAATGCGTGTTCTGCTGATAGAAGATGACAGTGCAACCGCACAAAGCATCGAGCTGATGCTGAAATCGGAAAGTTTCAACGTCTATACGACCGACCTCGGTGAAGAGGGCGTCGATCTGGGCAAGCTCTACGACTATGACATCATCCTTCTCGACCTCAACCTGCCCGATATGTCCGGCTACGAGGTCTTGAGAACGCTCCGCCTCTCCAAGGTGAAGACGCCCATCCTCATCCTTTCCGGCATGGCCGGCATCGAGGACAAGGTGCGCGGCCTCGGTTTCGGCGCCGACGACTATATGACCAAGCCGTTCCATAAGGACGAGCTGGTGGCGCGCATCCACGCCATCGTGCGGCGCTCCAAAGGTCACGCCCAGTCGGTCATCACCACTGGCGACCTGGTGGTCAACCTTGACGCCAAGACCGTCGAAGTCGGCGGCCAGCGCGTGCACCTCACCGGCAAGGAATACCAGATGCTGGAGCTGCTCTCGCTGCGCAAGGGCACCACGCTCACCAAGGAAATGTTCCTCAACCACCTCTATGGCGGCATGGACGAGCCGGAACTGAAGATCATCGACGTCTTCATCTGCAAGCTGCGCAAGAAGCTCGATGCCGCGTCCGGTGGCCAGAACTACATCGAGACGGTCTGGGGCCGCGGCTATGTGCTGCGCGAGCCCGAAGACATCCGCGTCAGCGCCTGAGCGGCGAGCGCCGTCCGAATATCCAATTCGACAAAAAACCCGGCTCCGGCCGGGTTTTTTGCGTCCTTAGCCGGTGATAGGTGGGATCGGCACTAAGGGTGGGCTGCTGCCGTATCAGGCGGCGATCTTCAGCGTGCGGAAGCGCTCGAGCAGCTGCGGGCGATTGAAGGGCTTCAGCAGATAGCCCTGGGCGCCGGCGCGCTTGGCCCGCATGATCGACGCGATATCGAGCTCGACCAGCGAGATCAGGATCTGCGGCTTTATCGGGCTTTCCATGGCGCGCACGCGGCGGATGAGGTCAACCGCCTGCACATCCGGCAGGGCGCCGTCGACGACGATGATGTCGGGCATATCGGCGGCGCACATCTCCAGCGCGTCAAGCCCGCTGGCTGCCTCGATGACCACCATGTCGGAACCGCCCAGGATGCGTTTTGCAACTTTCCTGATGACGCTTGAATCGTCGACGAACATGCAGCGTTTCATTTTTCCGGGTCCTCTTTGCCCTGGGGCAATCCGGTCGTGTCGGGGCACCTGGCGTGCACCCTAGACCGATCCGGTAAAGAAGCCGAAAAGCCTTTGGGTAAAATTTTTGCAAAGATGCCATCCGGCTGGCTTTTCTTTGCGGATGCTTGGATGCTGCCCCTTAGGAAAAGCTTAACGCTTCCGGTCGAGCTGTCACGGCAATATTTCGCCGCTGAAATACTTTGCGCTCCCGTCAAACCGGCCGGGTACTCAGGCTACCGAAAGCACGATTTCTTCCGCCGTCGCATGGATCGATATCGTCATGCCGGCCTCACGAGCCAGAAGCAGCGTGTAATAGGGCTGCACCGAATGCGCATCGATCGGCTCTTCCGGCTTGTGCCCGGAATGCAATTCGAGGAATTTGGGCGGCACGCGCAGCATCGGCCCGCTTGCCGAAAGGGAAAAGCGCGGCTCGGTTTCGAGATTCTCGAGGGTCACGACCAGCTTGCCGCCGCGCGGAATGGCGGCATTGGCAACCAGAATCAGGTTGAGCAGAAGCTTGACCTTGTTCTTGGGCAGCAGCGCGCGGGTCCCTTTCCAGGTCAGTTCCGGCTTTTCATTCTTGAGGAAAGCAATGGCAACCGCTTCGGCGTCGCCAGTGTCGATCAGCATTCCAGCAGAACCGGCCGCGCCGAAGGCGATGCGGGCGAACTGCAGGCGGGCCGAGGCATTCCTGGCGCTCTGGCGGATGAGCCGCATGGCGTCTTCGTCGGCGCCGCCTTCGTCGAGCAGTTCAAGCCCGTTGTTGATCGCGCCGACCGGCGAGATGATGTCGTGGCAGACGCGGCTGCACAGAAGCGCCGCCAGGTCAGGGGCGGAAAGGGTGAACAGATCGGCCATCGGTGAAAATCCCTGCAAAATTCCACAATTCGTGGCCGAGCGATCGATTGTCGCGCCTGCCCACACGAATCACGCTCCAACCCGAGGCTTTCTGAATACACAGCACTCGTATGTACAGCAACAAATCCAAAATTGTCGTCGGGCCAAATGGCGTGTTCGCGCCGGCTGCCAGCGCCGGGCGCGCCTCAAAGTCAGCCTTCGAACCGCCATCTTCCTGTGGGAGTTAATGGTTGAAAAAGAATTACGGCATAGTTTGCCCCTAACAGTCATCCTTAACGGCCGCCTAAAGAGCCGGACCGGGTGCGAGGCGTCGGCGAAAGTGCTCCATGACGGAGATTGGAAGCATGTTTTCCCGATTCTATGACCGGAGTTTCCTCCGCGTCCTTACAATGGCGATCACGCTCATGGGCGTTCTCGTCTTCTCGACTTCAGCCCTGCGAGCCCAGGAATACACCGCTCAGGAGATTATCGATTCCGGCCACAAGTTCTTCGGCGCGACATCGGGCGGGCTCGCCACGGTCATCGAGAAAATCTTCGCTTCTTACGGGCTGCCCAATGGCTATCTGCTTGGTGAGGAAGGGTCGGGCGCTCTGATCGGTGGCCTGACCTATGGCGAAGGTACGCTCTACACCAAGAATGCCGGCGATCACAAAGTGTTCTGGCAAGGCCCGTCGCTGGGCTGGGATTTCGGCGGCGAGGGGTCCCGGGTGATGATGCTGGTCTACAATCTCGACGATGTCGGCAACCTCTACAACCGCTATGGCGGTGTGGCCGGTTCGGCCTATGTGGTGGCGGGTATCGGCTTCAACGTGCTGAAAAACAACAATGTGCTTCTGGTGCCGATCCGCACCGGTGTCGGCGCCAGGCTCGGCGTCAATCTCGGCTACCTGAAGCTGACCGAGCGGGCGACCTGGAACCCCTTCTGATCCCAACTCGTCGTGATCGCAAAGCCGGCTTTTCGATGGGATTTGTAGGCCCGTGCCCAATGCGCTGTGGCAAGACCTTGCCGCAGCGCCGGATTTCCGCCATGCCAGTATGATGCGGTCCAGTTCAGGCGGTTGCCGCCAATAGCGGGTGGTCCTTTGGTTCAGTCAGTCCTGTTCTTCGCCCTCGGCTTTCTCTGTGCCGGCTTTCTGGCGCTGATCGTGGCTCCGGCCGTCTGGCGGCGCGCCGTCACGCTGACCCGCAGGCGCATCGAAGCCTCGATCCCGTTGACGAAATCCGAGATCCAGGCCGACAAGGACCGGATCCGCGCCGAGTATGCCATGACCACGCGCCGCCTCGAAATGAACGTCAAGGCGCTACGCGAGAAGGCGGCCGAACAACTCGTCGAGATCAATCGCGGCCGCGAGGCGTTGAAGGGGCTGGCGGTCGAGCGCACGGACAAGAATCAGGCGCTCGCCGAACTCGGCGCCAAGAACGAGGCGCTGCGCCAGCGCGAGGAGGAATTGCATCAGCTTTCGGAGCGGCTCAAGGAGACCGAACGCAAGCTGGAGAAGCGGGCGCTCGAGTTCGAAAAGCTGGAGCTCATGTATGATGACGCCAGCTTCTCCTCCAGCAGCCGCCAGATCGAACTCGTGGCGCGCGAATCCGAGTTGCAGAAGCTCGCCAGCGACATTGCGCTGCTGCGCGGCCAGCGCAAGGATGCAGACCGGCGCCATCAGGAGATCGCGGCTGAAAGCAAAGCTGTGCGCGATGCCCTGAAGGCCGAGAAGAAGAGGGCGGCGGAACTCGACAAGAAGGTTGAACGGCTGCTCGCGACACTCGCCGACCGCGAAGACAAGCTCGATCGCCGCGAAAAGGAATTGGCCCGGCTGCGTGAAAAAACGAAGACCGAGGACGGCGCGCCGGCCTTGCGGCTGGTCGGCAAGCCGGATGAAGCGGACCGGCATGACGAGGCCAGCAGGCGCGACGACGTGGACCGGGCGATCGCCAAGCTCGACAGTGATCGCGAACGGCTGGAGGCCAGGCTGACGGCGCTGGCGCGTGAGAACAAGCGGCTGAAGGCGGATCTCGCTGCCACGGCATCGTCAGGGTCGACGAATGGCAGCGCCGCGCTGCGCGAGCAGATGAACGAGCTGGCGGCCGAAGTCGTCCACCTGACGGCGAAGCTCGAAGGACCTGACTCGCCGATCGCCAAGGCGCTGGCAGCGCCGACGGACAGCCGGTCCGATAGCGGCGACCGCAGCCTCGCCGACCGTGTGCGGGCCTTGCAGAAAGCGGCCGCGAACTGAGGCGGTAGTGCGGCTATCGGCGTTGTGGCCTGCCTAACGACGCGAGAAATGATCCAGCGCAATAGCTGAGGCCGCCGCGACATTCAGGCTATCGAAGCCTTCCGACATGGTGATCCGCACGGTCCGCAGGCGCTCAAGCAGGCTTTCGGGCAGGCCTTCGCCCTCGGTGCCGAGATAAAGCGCCAGGCGTGCGGCTGGCCTTGCATCGCGTATATCGGTCTTTCCGCGGGGCGAGAGCGCGAATTGTTCAAAGCCCCGTTCGGCGAGCGTCGCCGTGAACCCCGCCGTGTCGGTGAAGGAGGCGAATGGGATCTTGAGCGCGGCGCCGACCGAAACGCGGATCGCCTTGCGATAAAGCGGATCGCAGCATGTCGCATCCATCAATACCGCATCGGCGCCGAAAGCGGCGGCGTTGCGGAAGATCGAGCCCATATTGTCGTGATTGGCAATGCCGACGAGCACCACGACCAAGGCTTGAGCCGGCAAGGCGTCCAGCAATATCCCGGCCGGCTGCGGCGTTCCCTTGCGGCCGATGGCCAGGATGCCGCGATGCATGTGAAAGCCGGCGATCACGTCCATGACCGCGCCGGCGACGACGTAGACCGGCAGGTCCGAAGGCGCCTTGTGCAATATGTCCTTCAGGCCGCCGAACCGGTTTTCCAGAACCAGCACGGATTCCGCCCCGAAGCGACCGGACGACAAAAGCAGGTCGAGCACCACCTTGCCTTCGGCGACGAAACGGCCTTGCCGGCCCGCGAGATCGCGTTCGCGGATATCGAGATAGGCTGTGACGCGTGGATCCCGTGGATCGTCGATGCGGATTGGGTCCAAAGATGTCCTCTGCTCAAAGATCGAGAGCGCGGTTGGTGCGTCGGGAAAGACGCACCAAC